>JAYSRI010000284.1:0-1507 GCA_043721175.1 Alphaproteobacteria bacterium | reverse complement strand
GCCGTGCTTCATTTATGAAGCACATCAGGTCGATCTAGCACTTTAAGATAGAGCATACGTGCCGCGAAAATCTGTTTCAGATTTTGCGCGCGATGCTCTAAGGCTCACGAAAGGGTCTATGATGTTCGCAAATGTTACAAGCCTCAATCCAACGGCCGACGTTTTGGATATCAATTATTTTATGGAGTTTCGCCAAGATACCTACCCTGCTCAATATGATAGAATTTTAGCTACCTTAAAGGAATATTTGGTGCTTCCAATTGTCCCGTCCCTTACTCGCTCCACCATTTCATTGACCACATGCAGCGGCACCAAAAACCACTCACGGGGGCGAACTGGCTTGCCGAACCGATCCATAATTTCGATATCCAGTGTCGCTTCCGCAAAAAAGCGATGGATCAATTGTTCGAGCTTTAAGCGGTTGATGTTGAACAGCTTGTATTCGGCCACGACTTCGACGCCAGCCAACAGATAAGTCGCGTCATTCTCTGCACCTGCGATCCGAGACGCAACGCTACCGCCTGTCACGCCAATTTTGTGGATCAACTCCCGGTGCTCCGCCACGAGTGGGTGGTTGGACTTGCTGCGGAGAACGTAGATTGTGCCGCTGGAAATATCGGCTTCTTCCTCAGTCTGACCAATGAAGGGCGGGCTGTCTTCTCGCATCGCAAACAAAGGCCCAGCGTCGCCGGGGTCAGTTACACGACGGCTGGTTTCGTCTTTGTAGATGGCGCGTTGCAAGGACCGGCGTAGCAGATTGCTTTCCGTCCCATTTGAGTAAATGGCCCGAAGGCGCGCATCATTCTCGCCGTTTGGTGCTTTGATAAGATCGCCAACCTCTGCGATATAGAGGGTTTGGCCGCCAACGATAAAGAACTCACCTTGTTTGATGTCGGTCTTGAGAAAGCCCGCGTCTTTTCGGATTTGACGGGTTTCGCGGACGCCGGAGGCTATATCATTGGCCACCAGATCGAACAGCGGCTTAAACACGTCAAAGTCGGAACACTTCTCGCGGTTGGCAATTTCTTCGGCGGCGCGGCGTTCTTCGCGAGATTGAACGTGACGGAGTTGGGTGATGTCCTCGACTTGACCATCCGCTTCCAAACCAAGTTCGGCCAGCAAAGCGTCGTCGTCCAAGTTTTCTGGGCCGGCCAGACTGGCTGCTGAGTTCAAATCGAGCAAGCCATGCTGATCCATCGAGACCAAAAGCAACCGACTATCTTCTTGCCCCCGAAGGCAATCCAGTCGCACGGCATAGAGGCGTTCAAAGATGTCGCGCTGTTCGCCATGTTGGGGCACGCGGCCATGCTCGTCATAAAAGCGCACAATGTCTTCGAAGCCCGCAATGATGCGTTCCTCGCGCGGCGTATAGGTCTGCGCGGGCTTAGCCTCAACGACCACGCCCAGTTCGGCCAATAATTCGTCGTCGGTAAGATCAACCATTGCTGGCCTGCTGAGCTTTGTATCGGGCAAAGGCGGCGACACCTTCGGCGAGGTATTTTTCCCA
>JAYSRI010000283.1:0-1510 GCA_043721175.1 Alphaproteobacteria bacterium | reverse complement strand
TGCGCGGGCGCGCACGCGTTTCAAGCATATTGGAACGGCCTTGGGTTTAAGTCAAGGTTGGGACCGCGACTTATCAAAGCCGCCGCCAAAACCCATCGCACGCGCTGCTGCCTATAGCCTTCTTGTCAAAGTGACTTTGGCAAGGCGACTTTGGTAAGGCGCGCTCCGGATTTAGCCCTCGGCAACTTTGCGCATAAACTTGCCGCCTTGGCCTCCGCCTTGCTCATAGGCCTCATGCCCGGTGGCGTCCGTGATGCGCCCCCAGTTGTCGCGCACTTCTTCGGCACTGATGCCGCCTTCTTTGAGAAACACGCCTTCGGTCTCATAGATTTTGGCGACAGCAAATACGCCAGCACCCGCTGCCAGGATCGTACCCGTTGGCGCGTCTTCGCTGACCAAATACATCACACCCGGCGTGACATATTCAGGCTTGAGAAGGTCTAGCATTTGCTGGGGCATCAGGTTTTCGGTCATGCGTGTTGCGGCAACAGGGCTGATTGCATTGATTTTGATGTTGTTTTTCGCGCCTTCGATCTTAAGCGTGTTCATAAAGCCGACCAGTGCCAGCTTTGCAGCACCATAATTGGACTGACCAAAATTGCCATACAAACCAGACGACGACGTAGTGACAACAATGCGGCCATAATTTTGAGCCTTCATAATTTCCCAGATCGCTTTGACAGGCTTCATGGTGCCCATCAAATGCACGTTCATCACGGCCTCAAAATCGGCAACTTCCATTTTGGAGAAGCTCTTGTCGCGCAAGATACCCGCGTTAGCGATCAAAATATCGATGCGGCCCCATTTTGCCATAACTTGCTCAACCATTGCTGCAATACCAGCATCGTCAGTAACGGAGGCACCATTGGCGATGGCTTCTCCACCAGCAGCAATAATTTCGGCCACGACAGCTTCGGCTGCTGCGGAGTTGCCGCCCGCACCTTCTCCCCCTGTGCCACTCATGGAGCCGCCCAGATCATTGATGACAACTTTAGCGCCACGGCGCGCGAGTTCCAGTGCATGCTGCTTGCCGAGGCCGCCGCCTGCACCAGTTACAATAGCTACTTGGCCGTCAAAGCGAATGTCTGTCATAGGGAGAAGCTCCTGAATACATAATGTCGTTACCCGGCTGTGCCATGCCTAACCCTTACGCAAACGTCAAGAGAAACTGACATTCATTGTTGGAAAGACGCGGGTTTAAAACGCTTGGATTGACTGCTTCGTCGGGTGGGGAATGAGAAAAATTGGCCGGAAAGGGATGGCGGGTTTGGTAGTCGCGCGGTCGGTAAGCTGCCGTTAATCGGAACGGTAAAACGTGTCTCCAGTGGTCCGAAGTTAGGGTAACTGTTGATAACTTATAAGTAGTACCTTGCAATTTTATTTACTTCATACGTTGTTGCCTCTGGGGAAGGCGGACAATTTTGGACGGAGTAAACAAATGTCAATTTTGAAGCGAAACCCATCGAGACAATTATTATGGTATTTTTGCACAATCGCAGCATTTGTAGCC
>JAYSRI010000282.1:0-3755 GCA_043721175.1 Alphaproteobacteria bacterium | reverse complement strand
CAGATAAGTTTCGTACCTGTATAGCGGCCTCGCTTCGCTCGACTTTATTGGTTTTAGGGCCTGTCTTTTTCGGTCATTCCCCATCGCCCTTTTGCACGGTCAACCCGTTCATTCACCTCTCAAGTGGTGGGTGCTCGCCAAACACGTCTGCGGCTGCCTGAGGCTGCCTGGGGGAAGCGGTTGCGGCCTCATAAAGGAAAGTGACTTCTGGCGCGTTGATGGTTGACAAAGCCGATAGCGTCCATCGATTATTATGACAGGCCTGTTTTACCGTGATGGCCTCTCCGAACAATTGTTGATTGACTATATCTGCTTTCGGAAATCTTCAACAACGCTCTAAACGCCCACCCCATAGCGCAAAGCTGCCCAAATACAGTCCTTGATGAACTGCCCGTCCGCATGTGCGTAGAGCAAATATGACCCACAAAAACCTCATTCTCATCCTTGGCGATCAATTATCGCTCAACCTTAGTGCTTTGCGCGGTGGTGACCCTGCGCGCGACACCATTTTTATGTGTGAAGTTGCCGCTGAGGCAACTTATGTAAAGCATCACAAAAAGAAGATTGCTCTGATTTTTTCGGCCATGCGCGCGTTTGCCAGCGCGCTGCATTTGGCAGGTTGGCGGGTTGATTATATTGCCCTTGATCACCCAGAAAATACTGGCAGTTTTACCAGTGAAGTGGCGCGTGCGGTGGGTCGCTGGAAACCTGAAACCTTGGTCACGACGATGGCCAGCGAATACCGCGTCTTGGAGATGCAGCGCGCTTGGTGTGAGGAACTTCCGTGCAAAGTTACTTTGCACGACGATGATCGCTTCATTTGTTCAACTGGCCGCTTCAATGCGTGGGCCGATGACGGTCGTAAATCGCTGCGGATGGAGTTTTTCTATCGGGATATGCGCCGACTGACAGGCTTGCTGATGGACGGCGATAAACCAGCAGGCGGGCAATGGAACTTTGATCATGACAACCGAAAGCCTGCCAAGGCTGACTTGTTCATGCCGGCAATTAAACGCTTTACACCAACGCCGGACGTCCAAGCTGTGCTCGACCTTGTTTCACAGCGCTTTCCAGATCATTTCGGCGATCTACAGCCCTTTTGGTTTGGCGTCACGGCTGAGGATGCCAACGCGGCGTTAGCCCATTTCATCGAGTATGCTCTTCCACGCTTTGGCGACTATCAAGACGCTATGCTCAAGGACCACAAGTTTTTGTATCATAGTTTGATCTCGTTTTACCTCAATATCGGGCTGCTCGACCCGCTCGAGACCTGCCGTGCGGTCGAGGCGGCATGGAAGCGCGGGCATTGTCCGCTCAATGCTGCGGAGGGTTTCATTCGACAGATATTAGGCTGGCGGGAATATGTGCGCGGCATTTATTGGCATGAAATGCCCGGCTACGGCGCGTCAAATGCCCTTGGTGCGACCCGCAAGTTGCCGAGCTTTTATTGGACTGGCGATACGCAAATGGCCTGCATGGCGGCGGCCATCAAACAAACCAAAGAGGAGGCTTATGCCCATCATATTCAACGCCTGATGGTGACAGGTAACTTCGCCATGATGGCTGGCATTGATCCCCATGAGGTGCATGAATGGTATTTGGCGGTTTACGCTGACGCATTTGAATGGGTCGAAATGCCCAATACGATTGGCATGAGCCAATTTGCAGACGGCGGACTTCTGGCGTCCAAGCCATACGCTGCCAGTGGCGCGTACATTGACCGGATGTCGGACTATTGCTCGGGCTGCCGTTTCAAGGTGAAGGAAAAAACAGGGTCCGACGCTTGCCCGTTCAACTATCTTTATTGGGACTTCCTGTTGCGCCATCGCGAAAAATTGGGCAACAATCCCCGCATTGCCCAAATGTACCGTACCTTCGACAAGATGGAGCCTTCAAGGCAAGCAGCGACGTTGGACAGTGCCAAGTTATTTCTCGATACGCTCGCTTAAACACTGCTGTAAGTATTGAGCGAAGTAGTCTTCTTCGCCTTTGCCAAATGGCACCCTTGGACTGTGCCCCCAGACGGGGCCGGGCCACGCGGGGTCGCTTTCATGGCGGCCGACAATATGAATGTGCAGCTGGCTAACGATATTGCCCAGTGCGCCAATATTGACCTTTGTGACGCCGGACAATTGGCTAATCGCATCTGCGACGGCCCTAATTTCTTCCCAAACCGTCGCGTAGTTGGCATGATTTAGCTCGAAAATCTCTCGCGCGCTGTCAACACGTGGCACCAAGATCGCCCATGGATAGCGCGCATCATTCATGATTAAAAGTGCACATAATTGAAGGTCTGCAACAAAAATCGTGTCAGCTTTAAGCCTCGGGTCTATCTCAAACAGCGCACTCAAAACACAAAAGCCTTGCGCAATGGGATCGCTGCCCAATAATCAAATTCCAACACCACATTTGGATCATCGCTTGGCGGAAAATCGCTGGCAGAAACATTTTTGGTAGCTATCAGACGCAAGCGTAGCGCGCCCTGTCCATTACCCAGCGCCGCCTTATCCAACACTTCGCTCCATGCATAAATGGTGTCACCTGCAAACAGTGGTTTCACGTGGCGACCGGCATTGATAGCCAAAATCTCGGCTGCATTGGCGAGGCCGTTAAAGGCCAAAGCGCGGGCAATCGAGATCACTACACCGCCATAAATCAAGCGCTTTCCATGCCGCGAACTGGCTTGCGCAACGCCATCAAAATGCACTTTCGCGGTATTTTGATAAAGGCGCGTTGCAATTTGATGTTCAGCCTCTTCGACCGTCATACCATCAACATGGTCAATTTTTTCGCCAATCTGGTAGTCTTCAAAGGCATGGTCACTGCCTGCTAGTTCGCCATCATAATTGCCGGCCCAATCAGGGGCGGGAAGGGGCAAATCCTGCGCCGCTACGAACGCGGACAAGTGTGGTATCACAGTTTCAGGCGCAGGCTTGGCGACGTCGCCCTTGTTCACCATCACCCAGCGCACATAAGACAATACGGCTTCACCTTCTTGGTTGAAGCCGGTTGTCCTCAGATAAACAACACCCGTTTTTCCGTTTGAGTTTTCTTTCACGCCAATAATCTCAGACATCGCGGTCAATGTATCGCCCGGATAAACGGCACCCAAAAACTTGCCTTCAGCGTAGCCCAGATTAGCAACAGCGTTGAGGCTGATATCGGGAACGCTTTTGCCAAAAATAGTATGAAAAACCAGCAACGGGTCAATTGGTGCGCCGTCGAGATCGCCTTCCCGTGCAAAGGAGTCGGCGCAATACAGCGCGTAACGTGAGCCTGTGAGGGCCGTATAAAGCGCGACATCGCCTTCGGTAATAGTTTTGGGCGTGGCATGACGCAAAATCATGCCGACCTTAAAGTCTTCAAAGAAGTATCCGCTTTTGGATTTGCGCATTGGCGTTTGATCGGTCATGTCGTGTCCCTTTTTACGGTCGAGGGTTTAGAGTGGCTTGTCCAAACAGCAAGGGGCAATTGTGATGCGACTATGTATCGTGTTCAGCAACTTTACCTAAGCAAAAGCCATCATCAGCGCGACACCGCCTGCCGAAATTGCAGCGATGATAAAGGTCTGCACCACTAATGCGCCAACTGCGCGAGGTCCCAAGGTCATGACACCTTTGATTGAGGTGTTCGCGCCTAAGGCAACCATAGAAACACTCAAGCAAATGCTCGACATTTTGGTGAGTGCTTTAATGCCTTCGGGGGTCAGCCAACCAGTATTCGCGACAACAATGGCAGCAACAAAGCCCAACAAG
>JAYSRI010000281.1:0-9976 GCA_043721175.1 Alphaproteobacteria bacterium | reverse complement strand
CTCTTGCTTTGTCACCGCTCATGTTTCGCGACGTCGGGACTCACTAATCTGAAGATGTTTTAAAGTCCTTCGGCGGTCACTTTCCCCGCAAACAATGCCTCAATCTCAGCCTCACTATATCCCGCCTCCGCCAGTACCGCCCGCGCGTCAGCCCCCGCTTTTGGAACAGCGCGTTTGGTGGCCTCGTCGTGCCCGACAAATCGCACTGGACCAGAGGGTGATGCGAATGTTGCGCCATCGGGATTAGCAATCTGGGTTATCCCGCCTGCTGCAATAAATTGAGGGTCGACAACTGTCTCGGCGGGGCTTTGAACGGGTGCCCACACCAGATCGGCGGCGTCTAGGCTACCAGCAATATCGGCGAAATCGCGGGCAGCAAAGGCAGCGTCTAATATCGCGATGATCGCACCACGGTTTTCGCTGCGTGCGCGGGGTTTGGCAAAGCGCTCGTCATGCTCCAACTCGCCAAGACCTAGAGCCGCGCAATAGCCTTTCCAGTCGGCATTTCCTTGGCGTGGCACGAGCGTGAGCCAACGTCCATCGCGGCACTTGAAAAAGTTGGCCAGCGGATTGACGGCTTCCTCACGTGGGCGTGTTGACGCCAACCGGCCAAATCGCATCTGGATCGCCATGTCCGAACCCAAGGTATAGGTGCCCGTTCGCAGCAATGACACATCGACATGTTGGCCTTTTCCAGTCTGGGTTCGGCTATGTAGGGCAGCCAAAATACCGGCAACCGTGGACAAAGACGTCGTGTGATCGCCTACCCCTGTGCGGATTGGAAATGGGTCAACGCCTTTGGGTGCTGTCAATCTGGCCCAGCCTGAGCGAGACCAGAAAGCTGCGATATCAAATCCTGCGCGATCAACATCGGGCCCTTCGAGGCCATATCCTGTGACATTTGCGTAGATCAAGGCGGGGTTGAGCGCTGACAAGGCCGCATAGTCGAGGCCAGCGCGTGTCAAACCGCCGGGACGGACATTGGTGATGAAGATGTCAGCTTCACTCGCCAGCCGCCTCACGATAACCCGTCCGGCCTCGGTGGCCGTATCGATGATGATCGAACGTTTGCCGCGATTATCCAAGTCAAAAACGGGATTGTCCTTGAGGTCGGATCCGATTGAAGAAAAGAAGCCGCGGATGGGGTCGCCGCCGGGCGGTTCGATTTTGATGACATCGGCACCCCAGTCCGACATCAGGCCACCGGCACCGGGCGCTGCAATATAGGTGGCGTACTCAACCACTTTTAAGCCTGTTAGCATTATGATCGTCGCCCCCTAAACACCACCTTGTGATGTATTTTAGCTGCCTAGGACAGCACTTTTTCTCAATGTGTAAAGCTGGCGTTAACCCTGAAAGACCACCCTACGCAATAACGAATCGCGGCAAGGTTTGTTAGGGAGCTATAAGTCATGGGCGTTACAGCGCTGCGCGTAAATCTCAGCGAAGCTGATATCCGGTCCTTGGTCAAGGGTGACACCGACGAAGATCGCGCTTTGGCGTGTTATCGCTTGTGTCGGCGCATTGATACGGTCGATTTGAGCGCCGACGAGCGGATTTTTTCCGAGCAAATCTTGAAGATCGTCGTTGATGGCGCTGCCGAGCGCGTGCGCCGTGCGTTGGCTGTGACATTGAAGGCCTCGACCAACTTGCCGCCAGAAATTGCTGCCCGCCTCGCGCGCGACATTGAATCGGTGGCGATCCCAATCCTAGAAAATTCTCCCGTTCTGACAGACCAAGACCTCGCCGAATTGCTGGAATCCGCTGAACCCGCCCGTCAGTATGCGATCGCTAAGCGCGCCACTTTATCAGAGACTGTTACGACTGCCCTTTGTAAGCATGGCACTGATGGGGCCATAACGATGGCACTAGGCAATGATGGTGCAGAGTTTGGCGTCGGTGGTTTGACAGTCGCGATGGAGCGTTTTCCCACTGCCAAGGAAATGCAGGAAGCCATCATTGATCGTCCCATCTTGCCTCTGGTTATTGCTGAGAAATTGGCAGCGCGCCTGACGGGCGAATTGTTTGACCGTTTGGTCGAGAAGCACGCGATGCCACCGCAAATGGCGATTGATCTGGCAAACCGCACACGTGAACGCGCGGGTGTTGACTTGATTGCGCAGGCTGGACTTCAGGGCGATATGCAGCGCTTTGTGCAACAATTGCATCTTAACGGACGCCTCACACCCAGCTTTGTGTTGCGCGCCTTGTGCCAAGGCGAAGTACGCTTGGTTGAACATGCGTTTGCAGAGCTTTCAGGCATTGCCCATAATAAGGCTTGGCTATTGGTGCATGATGGCGGGCAAATGGGTCTGCGCGCGGTGTTTGAGCGTTCAGGTATGCCGCCAAGCCTATACCCGTCCTTCAGGGCTGCGATTGATGTGCTCCATGAGACTGAGTTCGATGGTAGCACAGAGGATCGCTTGAGATTCCGCAAGCGCATGATTGAACGTGTGTTGACGCGCTTTCAATCCATTCCTCAAGATGATCTCGATTATCTATTGGAAAAACTGGACTACACCCGCGAAGAGGCGGAACTTGAGCCGCGTCGCGGGGTTGGCTAGGGGCGGCGTTTGCTGGAGAAGCTGCGCTCAAAATCCGAGCACATTATCCATCGAATATAGCCCGGGTTTTTGTTCGGCTGCCCACGCCGCTGCGGCCAAAGCACCCGCAGCAAAGATCGTGCGGCTGCCCGCTTTATGGCCAATGGTGACAATTTCGTCGAGCGCGGCAAATATCACTTCGTGCTCGCCAATGATGCCGCCGCCACGGATAACAGCATAGCCGATATCGCCAGCTTTGCGGGGGCCAGTGACGCCATGACGCGCAAAGCTGGCGACGTCATTGTGCTCAACGCCACGTCCATTTGCAGCGGCATGCCCCAACATCAGAGCCGTGCCAGAAGGCGCATCGACTTTTTGGCGATGATGGCTTTCCACCACTTCGATATCCCAATCAGGTCCAAGCCGCGCCGCCGCTTGGCGAACAAGGCCCGCGACCAGATTGACGCCCAATGAGAAATTGCCGCTCATTACAATCGCCAGATGGGCGCTAGTGGCTTTTATGGCCGCTAACTGGTCGGCGTCAAAGCCTGTCGTACCGATAATAGCCGCTTTGACATTGGTGGATTTTAAGTCCCTCAGCGCGGCAAGTGTGGCGGAAGGGGACGTGAAATCGATCCAGACGTTGCCCTGTTGGCAAGCCGCCTGAACCGTATCGGCAATCAAATGACCGCTCGGCAATTTCCCGTCCAGTAAACCAAGATCGGTGCCAATAAGGCTAGACTCCGCCTGCTCGGTTGCGCCAACAATTGCATAACGGCTATCGTTTTGGCCTGCCAGAATAAGCGCGCGACCCATCCGTCCACCAGCGCCCGCGATGATAAGGTTTAATGTCATTGAGACTGGATAGGCGCATTAGGGCGGGGTTTGCAATATGCGGGTTGCAAATCGGCGTTACGCTGCATTTGGTCCCCTCGTTTCGTCAACGCCTGAGTAAAACGCGGACTTGTGATATGCTGTTTTCGCAAACGGCTGATCAACGATCCGCGCTCACATCGCTCACTTCCCCTTGCTCGGCAAAGCCTTGACCTCAGTCTCCGGCGCAGCGCCACTTTCCAACATGCCTGCCAGCCCCATTTGGCTCGGCGTAACGCCGCCCAAGCCAACTTCTTTGAGGATAGAATCAATCAGCGGTGCTTGCGCGCGATAACGCATGGCGCTTTCGACAACTTGGTCGGCGAGATTACCGCCCCGTCCGGTCTCGCTATCTTGACCACCGTTATGATTGCCAGAGCCAAGGCCCGAGACATCGACGATCTTGATGCTGTCAATGCCTTTGAGCGGTTCAACCGAGGCGGCGATGATTTGGTCCAGTTTCCCAATCAAAGCCTCGCGGATACGCATCGCGACTTGTTCGGGCGACAGGATATTGGCCGCTTCGTTGATCGCGCGTTCCCCCTCGGCTTGCACGGCAAGGCGTTTGCCCTCTGCGTTTGCCAATATTATAATCGCGTCCGCTTCACCTTCGGCGACCATTTTAGCTGCGGAGGCTTTGTCCGCTGCTGCGGCTTTTTCGGCGGCAGCACCCACAGTGATGCCAATCGCGTCGCGTTCGGCTTGGCGACGGGCTTCGATGAGTTCGATGGCTTTTCCGCGCTCCGCCTCTTCGGTGGCTTGCACAGTCTTCACTTGCTCAGACGCACGGATCGACAAAGCCCGTGCTTTATCTGCCTCGGCGCTGGCTTGGCTTTCCTCAGTTGATTTTTTCGACAACGCAATTTGGCGCTCTTGTTGGGCCAGTTCCAGGGCCCGCAACTTTTCGACCTCGGCAGTTTCAGTTGCGCGAGAAGATTCGATGCCGCGCTGTTTATTGGCTTGATCCTTAGCAATACGTTCTTGCTCGATATCGCGCTCAGCGGCGATTTTGGCAGATTCGGCCTCGCGTGATTTTTCAGCGGTGACGAGGGCGACTTCGGCGGCCTGGTTGGCCCGCATCACTTGGATTTCGCGCTGTTGGTTAAGGGTCGCCATTTCTTCTTCGCGCTTGATTTCCAGCGAGCGCTTTTGAGTTTCAAGGTTTTGACGTTCGATTTCGACGCGCGTGTTGGTTTCAATATCGTTGCGCATTTTCCGGCGCATTTCGATCTCTTCGGTTAGTTTAGTCAGGCCCTCGGCGTCAAACGCATTGTCAGGGTTAAAATATTCACGCGGCGTTTGATCCAAGCCGGTGAGTGATACAGTTTCCAGTTCCAAGCCGTTTTTGGTCAGGTCTTCGGTCACGGCACTTTGCACTTTTTGCACAAACTGCGTCCGTTGCTCGTGCAGCTCGTGCATCGTCAATTCGGCGGCAACCGAACGCAGTGCGTCAACAAACTTGCCTTCGATCAAATCCTTCAGTTCTTGGGGTGCCATCGTGCGGCGACCAAGGGTTTGCGCCGCAGCGGAGATGGCTTCCCGTGTCGGCGCGACGCGGACGTAAAATTCTGCCAACACGTCAACGCGCATCCTGTCTTTGGTGATCAAGGCTTGTTCTTGATTGCGCGCGACTTCAAGGCGCAAGGTCGCCATATTGACAGGGATAGTTTCATGCAAAACAGGCAGCACCAAAGCGCCCCCGTTCACCACAACAACTTCGCCGCCAAAGCCCGTTCGAACAAACGATGTTTCTTTTGACGCCCGCTTGTAAAGACGCGCGACCATGAAGGCTAAAATCAAAAACAGGGCTACAAAAATGCCGGAGCCGGATGCAATTCCCACAATATTCTCAGTCAACATGATGTTATTCCTCAGTTAAAACTTGGCTATTTGAAAACGAAACCTCGGCGATGGCGTAGTAAAGCGAACCCTCGCGGCGCGTCAGTTGGACTTTTTGACCTTGTGCCAGCACCTCGTCATCGCGGACGGGCTCAACTTGCACATAGTGGGATTGGCCGTGCTCATCGCGCAAACGCACTTGAACCGGCAAGCCGCGCTTGCCGGCGCCAGCCATAACGTCCCCGTACCGTCCCACCAAGTCATCGCCCGAAATGGCGCTGGTTTCGGTCTTGGGTAGAAGACTACCAAGGCCCCGGCTCACAAGATGGGTTGATGGAATCGCCGCGACAATGGCGATAGGAATGGCGGCAAAATAGGGCAGGGTTGTTCCTGCGATAACGCTGGCACCTTGCTGGATGCCAAGGCCCGCAATACCAAACATCGCAGCACCACTGGCGACAAAGAGTGTCAGCGGCAATTGACCAGCATTGAGATGATTCAGCGGTCCGCTCGTTGCGCCGTCGTCAGCGTCAAAGTCCATAAAACTGGGTGTCGTCGTCCCGGCAAACGCGAGCGTCAAACCTTCCACAAGGCAGAGCAAGAATGTAACACCCAAGCTCGCAATAAACACGCCCATATTCGGGATCGACAAAAGCTCAATCATCAATTTGATTTGCCCAACAGCCGCAACGACATGTAAGCACCTCCGATGTCCTAGAGTTAACCATGAGTGGGCTGTGCGCAAGAGCAGTGGCAGGGGATTTTGCACATCTTGCCCAAGCCCAGCTTCAAAATAAAGAAATCCAGCCCTAGATCGCCGTGCTTCATTTATGAAGCACGTCAGGTCGATCCAGCACTTTAAGATAGAGCCTACGTGGCCCAAGAAAATCTATTTCAGATTTTGCGCGCGAGGCTCTAGGGGGCAGGCACTGAAACAGGTTCAGGTTCAGCGGGTAATCCACCCGATACACCAGCCCCCGGCGCTACGGCCACATTAAACACGGGCGGAGGCTTGGTACCGCGCCTCAAGTCTGCTGCAATCATGAGTGGCGCAGAACCGCCGGCCAATCGCGCGCGGTAAACCTGAATATTCTCTGCGACGCGCTGGACATAGTTGCGCGTTTCGGAGAATGGGATTTTCTCTACCCAGTCAATCGCGGTTTCAAGATCGGTTTCGCGCAAATCACCATAGGTTTGCACCCACTGGCGCGGGCGACCAGGGCCGGCATTATAGGCCGCTGCGGCCATGACATAGGAACCATAGAAGTTGGTCACCAGATCGTACAAATGGGCTGAGCCCAATGTCACATTGTGTGATGGCCTTGACGTTAGCCAGCTGGTTTCATGTGCAAGCCCCATGCGCCGTGCTTGGCTAGCGGCCGTCGCGGGCACAAACTGCATCAGGCCACGTGCATTGGCACCTGAAACAGCATTGCTGTTAAACTCGCTTTCTTGGCGGGTGATCGCCAAAGTGTAAGCGTCTTCAATTTGTCCGTATCCAACAATTCGGGGAATTGGCATGAGCGGGAAAGCCGCTTCTGTTGCCAAGACACCTCGATTGAGGCCGGTTTTTGCAACACGAATAGCTGTCGACGGTTCACCCTTGGCACGCGCGTATTCGGACAACGCTTGATGTTCGCCTTCGGTCTCTAGCTCATCGTCGAGGGCTAGAGCAAACTGACGGAAGAATTGGTTTTCGCCAATCTCGCTGAGTAAGTTGATCGCCGCCATAATGGGGCGACCATTGAGACGCATGAAATCCTGTGGTGTTGCCCGTTGTTCAGCTGGCAAGGTCAGGCGCGCCACCTGACCGCGCTTTGTCGCCAGCGCGACAGCAGACAACTGGCCATAATAGACGGTCGGGAATACAGCTGCGCGACTGTAGTATCGCTCGGCGTCGGCCACCTTGTTTTGCGCATCAGCGGTGCGACCCAGCCAATAAAACGCACGTGCTTTTGAAACAGGTGTTGCAACACCGGCTTCCAAGCGCGCAAAATGGATCATGGCGGTTGCAGGATCGTTCAAAAAGCGAAGCGCAACCCAGCCTGCCACAAACTCCCCGTCCGCAAAACGTTCGCCGCGCGAATAGCCGTGCGTGGAGGCAACACGGTAAGCGGCTCGCCAATCGCGCGTGACTATAGCTTCGTTGAGAAGATTGCGGCGTTCGGTCCAAAGCAAGTCTTGACCAGGTTCGGGCAGCCCGCGCGAGTCGATTTGAGCCAGTAAAGCAAGGGCCTCGGTACGGCGTTCATTCTGACGCAAGTTACGCACACGCTGATACTGGATGCCCCGATCATCAAGCATTGCGCCTGACAGCATAACAGTGTCACCCGATGCAATGCCAAGGCGGCGTTGCGCATTAGTGCGGCCATTATCGCTCATTAGCGGGAAAAGCGGCCGTGATTGACTGGCCCTGTCTGCCCAAAGCAGAAAATCAACGCGCGCATCATGGTCTGCGGGGGCCAATTCAGTGCCTAAACGCGCCAAATATTGGGTTTGCAATTGACTATCGAGGCGATAGTTGCGCCAGCCGTCAGTGATATTGCGTTTGGCACCGACGCGATCACCAAGTGCGAGCAGCGTTGCACCGAGTTCAAGTTTACCTTCCCCGGAAAGCGGCGTGCTGTCGCTAATACCTTGTTCGGCGCGCACCAAGAAGTCACGTTTTGCTTGAAGCGATAGCGCGGCGGTAGCGATTTTCTGCTCGGCGCGGATGCGAATAGTTCGGCGTTGAGGAAAACTGCGCAATTCGTCCAGCGCGCGCTTCAACTCGTCAAAGCTAGCGGGATTGCTTTCCGCTGTCGCTAGCCGCCAGAGCAAAATCGAGCGCACGCGCGCGTCTGAGACCAGCGACATGGTGTTGCGCACGCTGCTCCAATCGCCACGCTCGGCGGCCCGCAAGCCAACGCGTAAGGCTTCACTTGGCGCGGCAGGCACCATTATGGGCGAAAAAGGTACGGGAATGGGTGTTGGCTGCATCGACGGTACGAAGGCGCCTTGCATGCTTGGTGTCGCCGTAACAGGCACAGGAACTGGCACTTGAGCCGTCGAGACTGGTGGCGCAATAACGATGGGCTGCGCCAAGACCAGGTTAATCGGCAATACCGCACTGAGTGCCATAACAATCGAGAGACGCAGCAACAACGATGCTGTCGCTGCTGTTTTGATCGATTTTAGCATAGAGTAACTCCGCCGGGGGCTGCCCCAAATTTATAGTGTTTAAGCCAAAAAAGTGTAGGCAAGACAGGTCGACATAAGAGCCATGATGACGCACGCATTCACGCACATTGCGCGTTTCAAAATCGTGGATTGCTCCAAATAAAGCGTCTCGCCCCGCTAGACTAGCGCAAAAGGTGAAGAAATCAGGGCACCGACTGGCATTGAAAGGGATTTTTCATAAGACCTCCCTGTGGTTTGGCCTTGCATCGCGTCTCGTTGCGTTCGATGACACGCGCGGTCAGATCACGACGCCAAGCAAATCAGAGTAGCCTCATGTCAATATTCCATGGTGTCTTCACCGCCCTCATTACGCCGTTCAAGAATGGTAAAATTGATGATAATGCCTATCAGGCCTTAATCGAGCGACAAATCGACAATGGCGTCAGTGGCATTATCCCCGTTGGCACGACAGGCGAGAGTGCGACTGTGGATGACACAGAACATTGGCATTTGTTTGACCTCGCGATTGAGACCGCGCGCGGGCGTGTGCCTGTTCTGGCGGGATGTGGTTCTAACGATACCCAAGCTGCTATCCGCCACATGGCCTACGCTAAAAAAGTCGGTGCCGACGGCGCGTTGATTGTAGCGCCTTATTATAACAAGCCCAGCCAAGCTGGCCTCATTGCGCACTTCAATGCCCTTGGTAACGCGGTTGAATTGCCGATCATGGTCTATAATATTCCCGGCCGCACCAACGTCGACATCTTGCCTGAGACAATGGCCGAGATCGCCAAGCATCCCAACGTGGTGGCTCTTAAAGATAGTGCAGGCGACCCGTCGAGGACGGCTTTGCACTTAGCACGGATTGATAAAGAATTTGCGATCTTTGCCGGCGATGACAACTTGGCATTGGGCTTTGCCGCCTATGGCGCCGTGGGGTGTGTGTCGGTGTTGGCTAACATTATGCCAAAAGAATGCGCACAGCTTCAGGCTTTGATCGCGCAAGGCAATTTGGTTGAAGCGCGTATTCTCAACCAAAAGCTGGACCCGTTGCAGCGCGCTTTGTTCCTTGAGCCTAATCCCGGCCCTGCCAAGTTTGCGATGGCGACCCTCGGGCTGTGTTTAGAAGATTTGCGTTTGCCGCTGGTGCCGCCAATTCCAGCGACTCGTGTGGCCGTTCAAACAGCCATGATCGCCTCCGGCGCATTGCGAGGCGGCTAGTTCATGCGCCCTGAACAAGTCCGAAAGCTGATCGCCGACAATAAACGCGCCCGCTTCGACTATTATGTCGAAGACACCTACGAAGCGGGCCTCGTGTTGACGGGTACCGAGGTCAAGAGCCTGCGCTTGGGCCGTGCCACGATTGGCGAAAGTTACGTCAGCCCCGAAAATGGCGAAGTCTGGCTGGTCAATTGCTATATTCCTGAATATGGCCCTGCCTCACAATTCAACCATGAGCCACGTCGCAAACGCAAACTCTTGCTCAAAGAGCGCGAAGTCAACAAGTTGTTTGGCGCGGTAGACCGCGATGGTCGCACGGTCGTACCACTTAAAATGTTCTT
>JAYSRI010000280.1:0-1518 GCA_043721175.1 Alphaproteobacteria bacterium | reverse complement strand
CAAGCCTAACGAAACGGTGGTTCGTCAAAACTGCGTAGTTTGCGCGAGTGAAGTACGACACCTTCAAGACGCATTTTTTCTAGTGCCGCAATGCCGATCTTGAGATGCTCGCCAATGGCGCGTTCGTAGAAAACATTGGCGGCACCCGGCAACTTTATCTCGCCATGTAGGGGTTTGTCAGAAACGCATAGCAATGTGCCGTAGGGAACGCGGTGCCGGAAACCTTGAGCGGCGATCATGCAGCTTTCCATGTCCACACCAATGGCGCGGGAGATATTGATCAAGCGCTTCTCGCGGCTCCAGTAAAGCTCCCAGTTGCGATCGGCAAAGCTCACGACAGTTCCCGTGCGCAAGCGGCGCTTCAGGCTTTCGCGGCTCTCGCCGGTGACTTCTGCAGCCGCCAGTTGGATGGACGTTTGGACTTCCGCAATTGGCGGAATTGGCACGTCAGCGGGAAGAATACGGTCCAACACTTCGTCTTTGCGCAAATAGGCATGGGCCAGCACATAGTCGCCGATTCGTTGGCTTTGACGCAGCCCGCCACAATGTCCAACCATCAGCCAGCAATGCGGGCGCAACACAGCTAGGTGGTCGGTGATGTTCTTCGCGTTCGATGGACCCACACCAATGTTGACCAGCGTAATCCCCTGCCCATCATCGGCAATCAAATGATAGGCTGGCATTTGATATTTGCGCCACGGGCTGGCCCCGACACGGCCTTCAGGGTCGTCGTCTAAATTGCTGGCGTCAATGGTGATGCCGCCCGAACATACCAGCGAGGTATAGCGCCCACCTTCGCGGATCTGCCCAATCGCCCAGCGCACAAATTCGTCGACATAGCGGGCGTAGTTTGTGAACAAAATCCAAGGCTGAAATGCTTTCCAATCCGTTCCAGTGTAATGGGTCAAGCGTTTGAGTGAATAGTCGACCCGCAAGCCATCATACAGCGCCAAAGGCCTTGGCATGCCGGGCACAACGTCATGCTCGCCATCAACGATTTCATCGCCAACTTCCGACAATTGAGGGGTCGGAAACCAGCGTGCAAGTTCTTGGGGCGGTACATCGCCCACACCGATATCACCAGCTCCATCAACGACATAAGAGTAAGGCATTTCGGCCTCTGACAAACCAACCTCAACACTAGCCCCATATTCCTCGACCAATGGTGTCAGATTTTCGAGCAAATAGGCGGTAAAGTCGCCGGGGGACGTCAGGCTTGTGGTATAAATACCGGGCGCATTGAACTTGGCGTAAGCGCGCTCTGACACAGGCGTCGGCCCGTCTGGCGCGTAGGTAACGCGGATTTCGGGATAACGAAACCGCGCACGTTCTTCAGGAGTCGGTGGGATTTTCTTTTTTACAAATCGGGCGAGAGCGTCACGGAGCGACTTCACCGAAGCTGCGTGTATATCTTCGAGGCGATCAATCGCCTCTTGGGGGGTTCTACATGGAAACATGGCTTCTAGTGGGCGTTGGCGCGCACCTTGTCAATCGTGGTTTGATGACTGACAGCCAAGG
>JAYSRI010000279.1:0-1519 GCA_043721175.1 Alphaproteobacteria bacterium | reverse complement strand
CCTTGCTGGGTCCCAATGGTGCGGGCAAGTCAACATTGCTGCGAACTTTAGCGGGCGACATTGCACCTGCAACTGGCAGCGTTACAAATTTGGCCGCTGGCTCCACCGGATATCTCCCTCAAACCACTCAATTACTGCGCGACGCGCCGATTTTAGTCCGTGACGTTGTGGCTATGGGCTTGTGGGCAAAGCTGGGGCCTTTTGGCAAGCTGTGTCGCCACGACAAGGACGCTATCGAGACAGCGCTAGAGACTGTAGGTCTGCGTGCCCTCAAAGATCAACCGATTGGTGATTTATCAGGCGGACAGGTCCAGCGCGCTTTGTTCGCACGATTGGCCGTTCAAGATTGCGACGTGATCCTGTTGGACGAGCCTTTCGCAGCACTGGATGAAGAAAGCCAAGAGGATTTACTCGGCGTCGTGTATTCTTGGCATGCAGAAGGAAAAACCATCATTGCCGCAGTGCACGACCTGGAAGTCGCGCAACACTTTCCAATCTGGTTGCGCTTACGCGACGGACAGGCGCAACTGAGTGAGCGTATCGGTTTGGCACCGACCCAAAATGGCGAGAAATTGCGGATCATTGCAGGAGGTGTGGCGTAAATGCACGATCACTCTCTGCACGCCATGGCAAGCGACGCCAGTCTGATGCGCGCGCTACTGGTGGGCCTGATGTTAGCAATTGCGACCGCACCGCTGGGCGTTTTCCTGATTTTGCGCCGGATGAGCTTGATCGGTGACGCTTTTGGACACGCGATTTTACCCGGTGCCGCGGGTGCCGCCTTGCTGACAGGTGGCGCTACTTGGGCCATTAGCTTGGGTGCTGCATTAACAGGTGCGACGGTGTTTATCTCGGCCAGTTTTATCGGTCGGCTGCTGCGATTGCCTGAAGATGCGGGGTTTGCGCTGTTCTTCATGTCGGCATTGGCACTTGGTGTTTTGATCAGTGGCGCTGGTGGTGAACATATTCATTTGGACGAGCTGTTGTTTGGCAACGCGCTTGGGTTAGACCTTACGGCACTTGCTCTCGCCGGTATTGCGATGATTGTGTCGGTTAGCGGCATGGTGGCCATTTACCGACCCTTGATGATCGACACATTAGACGGGGATTTTCTGGCGCGTGCCGGACGTGGGAAGTCTGCGGGCCCATTCGCACAAGCAGTATTTTTCGCATTATTGGCGATCACTAGCGTTGCAGCTTTTCATGCGTTGGGAGCTTTGATGGCTGTTGGCATGACGATTATTCCCGCCATCGCAGCACGTTATTGGGCACGCACAATCCCCGCCATGATGGTTTTTGCAGGCTTTGTTGCCGCGACCGGTGTATGCACGGGGCTTGTTCTTGCGACCTTGGCCCATGTCGCGCCAAGCGCTTCAATTATCCTAAGCCTCGTCGCATTGGCCTTTGGATCGGCCGTTTTTGCGCCCGTGAACTCAGTATTTGCGCGCAATGGCCTTGGTTTTTACAAGCCTGGATCGAAGGTCGCTACGTCAAATACTTGATCCATGCTATCGGCCGG
>JAYSRI010000278.1:0-3776 GCA_043721175.1 Alphaproteobacteria bacterium | reverse complement strand
TGCAATTTAATGTGTTGTTCTAAACACCTGGTCGATGGCCACCCGCACATCTGTGCATAGACATTCCTGCCAACGCATGTCATAGCGCCCTACCATATCAGCACGTCGTTGTGCTCACCCCTCATCAACCCGCGTAATCCGCTTCCTAGTTTGGACATTATCATGCAAATCGTCGAAAAATCTGCTGAAGGCCTCGCCCGTGCCTATACCGTTACGTTCGCCGCTGACATAATCGCAGTACGCACTGACGCTAAAATCGCTGAGCTCGCACCACAATTGAACATCAAGGGCTTCCGCAAAGGCAAAGTGCCTATCGTTCACGTCAAGCGCATGTACGGCAAAAGCATCATGGGCGATCTGCTCAATGAGTTGGTTCAAGAAGGCATTGAAGGAGCGTCTACTTCCAATGGCGTGCGCGCGGCTTCCCAGCCGGATGTCAAGAATATCGACAATTTGCCTGCTGTTATGGACGGGAAAGCCGACCTCGTATTCGACGTTGAACTTGACATTATGCCAGACTTTACGCCTGTCGAATTGGGTACATTGAACGTGACCCGCCCAATTACAGTGGCAAGCGAAGCCGAGATTGATGAAGCAATCGGCGAAATCGCCAAGCAATCCCAGTCTTTCAAAGTCAAAAAAGGCAAAGCTGTTGACGGCGATCAAGTAATTTGTGACTTCGTTGGTAAGTTGGGTGACGAAGAATTCCCGGGCGGAAAAGCTGATGGCGCAACCGTTGTATTGGGTTCCAATAGCTATATTCCAGGCTTTGAAGAACAATTAGTCGGCGTCAAGGCTGGCGACACCAAAGTGCTCAACGTCACTTTCCCCGCGGAATATGGCGTGCCGACACTGGCGGGGCAGGCGGCAACATTTGATGTCACCGTGTCCGAGGTTAAAGGTCCTGTTGAAACCAAGATTGACGACGAACTGGCTAAGAATATCGGTCTGTCCGATTTGGCGACGCTGAAAGATGCCGTCAAAAAGAATATTGAGGATCAGTTTGCTCAATTGTCGCGCCAAAAAGCTAAGCGCTCTTTGCTGGATGCCCTCGACGAGAGCCACAGCTTTGATCTGCCACCAAAAATGATGGCCGCAGAGTTTGAGGCTATTTGGGCACAAGTTCAGCAGGACAAAGAAGCAGGCAATGAAGACCCCGAAGATGCAGGCAAGTCTGATGATGAACTAAAGGGCGAATACATTAAAATTGCCGAGCGCCGCGTCCGTTTGGGACTGGTCTTGGCTGAAGTTGGCCGCATCAATGGTGTGGAGGTCAAAGACGAAGAAGTTGGTCGTGCAATCCAAGCCGAAGCAACACGTTTCCCAGGGCAAGAAAAGCAAGTCTATGACTTCTTCCAAAAAAACCCCAATGCTGTCGCCAGCCTTCGTGCACCTTTGTATGAAGAGAAGGTTGTCGACTTTATGCTGCAACTGGCAAACGTCACTGACGTACCAGTGACGCGAGAAGAGCTGGAAAGCGAAGATGACGGCGCTCCAGTTGTTGAAGCCAAACCAGTGAAAAAGGCTCCGGCCAAAACAAAAGCTAAGAAAGTGGACGAGGCAGTCGACGAAGAAGCCCCCGTTGTGGCCGCCATCGAGACAGCTGAGAAGCCAGCAGCCAAGAAAAAAGCGCCTGCTAAAAAGAAAGCAGATGCAGCCGAATAGCGGCTATTTATATCCAATAAATGGAGGCCCCGGAGCAATCCGGGGCCTTTTTGTATTCGGCAAGAACATCATACTCGTGGACCGCGACTTACCAAAGTCGCACTCCGTTCACATTTCAAAAGCACCAGAGGCGATAAAAAAGACCCCGAATTTCTTCGGAGCCTTTTCTAACCGATCAAGAGAGCCGTTTACGCAACATCAAAGCGATCCAAGTTCATTACCTTGGTCCACGCAGCCACAAAGTCTGCGACAAAGCGTGGATGCGCATCATTGCAGCCGTAGACTTCACCGACAGCCCGTAACTGCGAGTTTGAACCAAAGATCAGGTCCAAGCGGGTAGCTGTATATTTTACCGCTCCGGTCTTGGCATCCTTACCTTCGAAGTGATTTGCACTTGCATCAGTTGGTGTCCAGCTCGTGCTCATATCCAACAAATTGACAAAGAAATCATTGGTCAGTGCGTTTGACTTTTCAGTCAGCACGCCATGCTTAGCACCCCCGACATTGGTTCCTAGCACACGCATACCGCCGACAAGCACTGTCAACTCTGGCGCTGTTAGCGTCATCAGTTGGGCTTTGTCGATCATCAGAACTTCGGCTGGCAATGCCTGACCGTCGCGCAGATAATTGGTCATCGCATCAGCCATTGGCTCTAGAACACCAAAGGAGTCGACATCAGTTTGCTCTTGGATGGCATCAGTCCGTCCAGCAGTGAACGGGACACTGACGGTTTGGCCTGCATTTTTCGCTGCCTGCTCAACGGCACCGTTGCCGCCCAATACGATCAAGTCAGCCAGCGATACTTTTTTGATGCCCGCGTTGAAACCGCTTTGAATGCTTTCCAAAACCGCCAAAACTTTAGAGAGTTGTGCGGGTTGGTTTGACGCCCAGTCTTTTTGCGGAGCCAAGCGCACGCGCGCGCCGTTTGCACCACCACGCTTATCGGAGCCCCGATAGCTGGAAGCCGATGACCAAGCCGTTGAAACGAGCTCGGAAATCGTTAAACCCGACGCTAGAATCTCGCCCTTGAGCGCCTCAGCATCGTTGGCGTCAATTTGGGCGTGATCAGCCGCAGGCACTGGGTCTTGCCAAATAAGCTGCTCAGCTGGCACCAGCTTACCCAGATAGCGGGATATTGGCCCCATGTCGCGGTGGGTCAGTTTGTACCAAGCACGCGCGAATGCGTCGGCTAATTGATCCGGATTTTCTAAGAAACGACGTGAAATCGGCTCGTAGATTGGGTCCATTCGCAGCGCCATATCGGCAGTTGTCATCATCGGGGCATGACGACGCGACGGATCATGAGCGTCTGGAACGGTGCCTTGAGCAGATGCGTCAACTGGGGTCCATTGATGCGCGCCAGCTGGGCTTTTGTTCAATTTCCATTCAAAGCCAAACAGGTTTTCAAAGTAGTTGTTGTCCCACTTGATCGGATTCATCGTCCAAGCGCCTTCGATGCCGCTTGTGATGGCATCCACACCTTTGCCACTGCCAAAACTGTTTTTCCAGCCAAAGCCTTGCTGTTCAATGCTCGCACCTTCCGGGTCTGCGCCAACATAGACGTCTGGATTGGCAGCACCGTGCGCTTTCCCAAATGCGTGACCACCTGCAACTAGCGCAACCGTTTCTTCGTCATTCATGGCCATGCGGGCAAATGTTTCGCGGATGTCACGACCCGAAGCAACAGGGTCAGGATTGCCGTTTGGTCCTTGTGGGTTGACATAGATCAGGCCCATTTGAACGGCTGCGAGTGGGTTTTCAAGAACGCGGTCTCCACTGTAGCGTTCATCACCCAGCATCTCGCCCTCTGGACCCCAATAGATATCGTCTTCTGGTTCCCAAATATCGGCGCGACCGCCGCCAAAACCGAATGTTTTTAAGCCCATCGAATCAAGCGCTACGTTGCCTGTGAGAACAAAAAGGTCGGCCCACGATAGCTTACGGCCATATTTTTGCTTAATCGGCCATAAAAGGCGGCGGGCTTTGTCCAGATTGCCATTGTCAGGCCAGCTATTGAGCGGCGAAAAGCGTTGATTGCCGGTTCCCGCACCGCCACGACCATCGCCTGTGCGATAGGTGCCCGCGACGTGCCACGCCATACGAATGAAGAA
>JAYSRI010000277.1:0-10014 GCA_043721175.1 Alphaproteobacteria bacterium | reverse complement strand
TGCGTAGCGAGGTCGCAACATTTTTTCAAGCTCGAGATATTCAAGCGCGACGCGACAATTGTGAAGCGATGCGATTGAACAGGCTTGGCCCAGCAATTTTTTCTCGCGCTGTCAGGAAATACATCACAGGCGTTGCCACACGTGCCAAAAATGTTGATGTGATTAGGCCACCAATGATTGAGATTGCCAGTGGTGAATAAAGCCCTGATTGCTCAAAAGCTAACGGCAACAGTCCCCCAATTGCGGTGACACTTGTCAGAAGGACAGGCAAAAATCTGACTTCGCCGGCCTTTTCGATAGCGTCCATCAGCTCCATGCCTTCACGCCGCAATTGTTCTGTAAAATCAACTAGTAGGATCGAGTTTTTTATTTCAATGCCGATCAATGCGATGATGCCGATTGTGGCCGTAAAGCTCATTGAATAGCCGGTAATGGCAAGTGCTCCAACGGCGCCAAAAATGCCAAGCGGGATTATGCCCGCGACCACAATCGCGGTCTTAAACTTACCAAACTCAAGCACAAGAACAGCTAGAATCCCAAATAACGCAACCATAAACGCAGCGCCAAGCCCCGAAAAACTCTCCGATTGAGCCGCAGCTTGGCCACCCAGCTCAACACGAAACCCTGGCGGTACTTGGATCTCGTTTGTAATCCTGGCCAGCATCTGGGCCGTCACGTCTGCTGTTAAGAACCCGTCTTTGGTTTGTGCTGTTAACGTCACCACGCGTTCTCGATTGACACGCGCAATCACCGCTGCACTAGAAATTAGTTTCGGCGTTGCAAAGGACGACAGTGCGGCCGAACCACCCCCATTTGTCGGCACATAGATGCGATCAAGTGCTTCAAGACTATTGCGGCCTTGCATCGGCAAACGCACCGTGACGGGATAATCGTCGCCCTGATTATCACGCAGCATCGCCGCTGTTTCTCCAGCCAAAGCTAAGCGTGCGATCCGCCGTTCTGCACCAGCTGTGACACCTAAAGCCGCCGCTACGGCTGTATCCACACCAAGATCTATGTCTGTTCGGTCAAGACGCAAAGGATTAACGACATCGCGAATGCCGTCTGTGCTCTCCATGATCGCCATGGCTTGTTGAGACAACCCTTTCAGCGTCGCCAAATCCTCGCCAAATATACGCACGGCTATCGCAGCTTCGACAGGCGGCCCATTTTCAAACACCACAATTGAAAACCGCGCTCCGGGATACCCTTTAATATCGTTGCGTAGAGCTTCTATCCAATCCAGCGACGCTTGTCCTTTCCACCCGTTTTTCTGCACGGCAATTTCGGCATAGTTTGAGGAGGTTTCGCGCTGGAAAATATTGTAGAAAATCTGGGGATTACCGCGACCAAGATTGGACATATACCAATCCACCTCGCCTTTCTGTTTGCGGTCATCGAGACGGCTTTCAACAAACTTCATGGCTTCACTGGTTTTGGCGAGTGACGTCCCTTCCGGGGTTTCAACTCGCACTAGGAATTGGGGTATTCCAGCGGGCGGGAACAGGCTTTGCCCAATCATTCCCATAATCGGGAACGCGGTAAAGCTAATCGCCATCACAATGCCCAAAGCGGCCCAAGGTCTTGCCAGCGCTTTGTGCAGAATAGGCGTGTAAAACGCATGAATGGCGCCATTGACGCGGCGCAACAAGAAATTGCCCTCTGGGTGCTCATCGTTTTTCAACACGCGGCTTGCCAAAAACGGAATAACTGTTAGCGACACAAACAATGATGCCGCGACAGTCAACAACACTGTTACCGGCAATGATTTGATGAATTGCCCCGAACCCTCTGGCAAAAATAACAAGGGCACAAAAGCCAGCATCAACGTGGCTGTGCACCCCAATACGGCGATGCCAATTTGAGCTGTTCCATTTATTGCGGCGCTGACGCGATCTTCGCCCTCACGGATGCGGCGTGCAATGTTTTCTGTAACCACAATTGAATCATCAACCAACAGCCCCAAAGCCAAGACAAAGCCTGCAATCGACAATTGATTGAGCGTAAAACCAGCCAATTGAAGCGCAAAAACCCCGATCAATAACGACATCGGGATCGATAGCATCACAACAAACCCGGCGCGCAATCCAAGCGGCAAAAGTGTGATTAAAACTAGCCCAAGAGCAATTCCAAAATCGCGATACAAATTGCCAAGGCGATGATTGACATTGACCGATTGATCAAAAGCTCGTTCTAGCTTGATACCAGCGGGCAAGCGTTTCTCAAATGCGTCGAGCCGTGTCGCCAAACCATCGCGAACCCCTGCTACGTCCACATTGTCGCGCTGTTTCACCGTGACAAACATCGCGCGTTTACCGTTGAAGAATGTTAGATGATTGGCCTCTGCAGTTTCCCAACTGACATCGGCCACATCGCGAACCCGCACAACACGCCCGCCGGCGGATATCACGGATACGTTGCCAATTGCGTCAAGGCTATCAAACGATCCTTGAGTCTTAACGTTGAAGCGGCGTTCCCCGGCATGGACCGAGCCGACCGGGGTCTCTGTTCCAGCGATCCGCAAAGCATCGGAAACCTGTGTCGGCGATATGCGCATATCGGCAAGGCGACCCGAATTGATCGCAACCCGAGCTTCGGTACGCGGGGCACCCCAATATTCGGCTTTGCGAACACCAGGAGAACGATCCAATTCTTCGCGGAGATCATCCGATATTTTTTCGAGTGTTCGCCAAGGTACAGTCTCTGAAACCAATGCCACTTGTAGAATATTGGTTTCGGTTGTTCGGGCACGGCGAATATCGAGGCGTGCAATACCTTGTGGTAGGCTGGCACGGACAGCATTTATTTCGCGCACCACTTCGTCATATTTGCGCTCCGGTTTGGTGCTCCACTCAAACTCGACCAGGATTGAGGCGACGCCATCAGCGGCAAACGACCGAATTTCTTTAACGTCATCAAGCCCGTCAACCACGTCTTCAATCGGCTTGATCAATAATTCTTCGACATCTTCAGCATCAGCACCGGGCAAGATCACGTTTGTAATGACAATCGGAATCGGGAAATGGGGATCTTCTGAGCGGGGAATCGAGCTAAACGCATTCAAACCCAAGAGTGCTAGCAATGCAAAAGCAAGCAGCGTGAATTGCCATCTCTCAACCGTAAAACGTGCGGGGTTTGGGGATAATAACATGTAGGGCGCTACTGACTTTTGCGTTCAATAATCGTGACAGCGCTGCCATCTGAAACATATCCACCACCCGCCGTGACAACGCCCGTGCCCGACGGCAAGCCAGTCACAATGGCTTCACCACCGCGAAAGCCAACAAACCCAACCTGAATACGTTTGACGCTTTTATTGTCTGGCGCCACAACAAACAGCGACGCGCGGCCATCTTTTGCTTCTATGAGTGCCTCGGCTGGAACCAGCGTTTGATCTCGAGGGGTAAGCTGACCCGACGTTGCAAGGATACGCGCTTCGGCAAAAAAGCCTGTTTTGATTTGCGCATTTGAGATCACCCGAATGTCCACATCAAAAGCACCAGTTCGGGGGTCTGCGCGCTCAGCTACACGGCTTACTTCGCCTGTGAAGCCAGCACCGATGGCAGCAATTTGAATGCGCGCAGCGTCTCCTAGCTTTACCCGCATGACATCACGGTCAGATACGGGGACACGCAAAATCAGCGGACTTCCCTCGTCAGCCAATATCAAGATCGGTTGCCCTGGAGCGGTTACTTCGCCCGGCTCTGCAAGGCGCGTGAGTACAACACCATTTGCTGGTGACACTAAACGTGCCCAGCGCCGATCAAATGCCGCAGCACTGACGCCTGCTTGCGCGGCTTGTGCACGGCCCGAAGCGGCCCTTACCCCTGCAATCGCAGCCCCTGCCCCAGCTTGGGCTTGGTTCACTCCCGCCCCCGCGGCATTGATGCCAGCGCGGGCGGCAACAGAAGTTTGCTGCGCTGCCGTTACCCCAGCCTGCGCTGCCCGAACATTGGCATCGGCAACGTCTAGGCGTGTTTGACGGGTATCGAGACGAGCGGGAGACACGAACCCTTTGCTTGCTAAGGTTTGATCTCGCATAAATTCACGACGCGCATTCTCAGAATCAGCACGCGCTTGGGCCAGCGCCGCTTGCGCACGACCAATGTTGGCATCCGCCTGGCCAGCGGACGCCACCGCTTGCGCTTGACCAGCTTGAGCAGCGGAAATAGTTGACGACGCCGCGCGCGCCTGTTCTTGCGCTTGTCCGATGCCCGCAGCAGCTTGCATGGCCTGAGCCTGAGCTTGCGCGATTTGCGCATCCACTTGGGTCGGGTCGATAGCCGCGACGACCGCTCCTTGGCTAACGATATCGCCTTCTCTGTAATTTACTTGGCGTAGGACGCCGGGAATTCGAAACGACAGGTCAATTTCCCGCTCTCTCTTGAATGCCCCAGTTGCAACGACCTCCAAACCGCCACTCAAGCCTCGAGCACGCACGATCTCGACGACGACTGTTTCACCAACCGATGCCTTTGCCGAAGTAGTGAGTGCGTCAACCTGTTTAGCTTCCTCAGAACTTTTAGGCCCGCCACACGATGCGAGGATCGTCGAAACAGTCAGAATAACAGCCAATTGCTTGCTCGCAGCTCGAGCACCTGACGCGCATGATGACGATTTTGTTGGCATACTGAGGCTCAGTCTCACTGAACACATCCCTTATGTTTGACGAACAACCTATCGGTGATAGGATGGCGCTTGTCGAGCCTCCGTCAAGTGGAAATATGCTGTGCACGATCAACAAAACACACACCGGCGGCGCCAAACGCTTTCCCAAAAGAACGGCCCAAGGCGTGCTCAAATCATCAAAATGCCGACAACTCGCCTAAAAAGTGCTGATCGGCGAGAGGAAATTCTGACGGCGGCTTCAAGCCTTTTTATTAGCTTTGGTCCTTCAAAAACGACAACTCGACAGATTGCAGAAGCTGTCGGGATATCGCAGCCTAGCCTTTACGCACATTTCCCGACGAAAGAAGCGCTTTTACATGCACTTGCAACACGGGCATTTTCGCTTCTGGAGGCGCGAATGAATTTAGCCGCCGGAATGTTTCTTGATCCTAATAATCATCTGGTGGCCCTCATTCAAGGCTATATAAACTTCGCACTCGAAGAAAGTGCGGCTTACAAAATTGCTTTCATGATCGACTTGCAGCTTGGGGCCGAGCATGTCCTGTCACTGCAAGATACAGTCGGCCTCAAAGCGTTTTCGATTTTTCAATCCAAGATCGCTGACTTACAATTGATCGGCTTTATCAAGTCTGGCCCAAGCAATTTAGTGGCGCAGAGTATATGGGCGGCCATGCATGGTTTGTGCGCACTTTTATTGGCGCGACCGCTTTTTCCTTGGGCGGATCGGGCAAGTCTTATTTCAAGCCATACCGAACTAATCTTAAAGGGTGCTCGGGCATAGCAAACAGTGAACGGCAAAGGGGTTGGCGAATTCACTGATGCGTGTCACCACTGAACATCCAAGAATCGTTCCACCAAGGGTTACATATGGCAAAGCAAAGCGGCGATTCTGGTACACCAGATACAAAAGTTGGGCTGGGACGTATTTTCGCTTTTTCGTTGCCTAGCCTCCCATTAGCAGCCCTTGGCTTGCCTCTGGTTGTCCAGCTTCCACCCCATTATGCCGCTAATTTGGGCCTTGAAGTTGGCGTCGTCGGGCTATTGTTCATGTTGGCGCGCATCGCGGACATTGGCATTGATGTCGGCATTGGGCTTGCGATGGACCAAACCCGCACGCCCATTGGCCGCTTTTCGCCATGGTTATTGGCAGCAACACCAGTTGTGATGATCGGCGCGTGGTTTTTATTCATGGCGCAACCAGGGGTCAGCCCGGTTTATTTGCTCGCAGCGCTATTTGTAACTTACATTGGCTTCTCAATGGGGTCATTGTCGCAAATGTCACTGGGCGCAACGTTAAGCGACAATTACTATGAACGCTCCCGCGTTTTTGTATTTTGGCAGATTTTCAACGTCATTGGCATGCTGCTAGCGTTAGCAATTCCTGTCATTGTCCATCAACTGGGCGGCACTGCGATCAGCGGCATTCAGGGAATGGGATGGTTCATCATCATCTTTATGCCAATTGGCGCCATTGCCGCTGCGTTCCTGGCGAAAGAGCCCCAACCCAAAGCAGCTCCCAAGAAAACAAGCATGGCGGACTTTTTTAGTTTGTTCGAATCCAAGGCTTGCCGCAAATTGTTGATTGCGGACCTTATATTGACGTTTGGCTCTGGAGTAACAGGCGGACTATTTTTGTTTTATTTTGATGCGGTGAAAGGATATGGCGCGTTGTCTTCAGCTCTATTGCTAATTTACTTTGTCGCCGGACTTATTGGCGCGCCGATTTGGACGATCATTGCTCGGCGCGCAGGCAAGCACATGTCTCTAATTTGCGCTTGTTTCTTTGCTGCTGTCACACAGCCAGCTTTGATGTTTCTGCCGTCAGGAAACTTTGCAATTGCCGCAATTGGCATGGCCGTTGCTGGCCTTGTTTATACCTCGGCAGCCTATTTGTTGCGCGCCATGATGGCTGATATTGGGGACGAGGATTTGTTGCGGACTGGCCAGGATAGGACAGGTCTGTTGTATGCTTTGGTAACCCTGACTGGAAAAGGTGGCTATGCACTCGCAGTTGGTCTTACATATTTGGGGCTGTCTGTCGTAGGCTATCGACCTGACTTGGGTGCCGCTAACACGCCTAACTCGATATTGGGTTTAACGGTGTTGTTCATCGGCTTGCCAGTTGTCGCCAGTCTAGTCGGCGCTTGGGTTCTGCGCGGCTATCCCATCGACGCAGCCGCTACCGCAAAATTGCAATCCGAAATCGAACTTCGCCGAGCAACAGGACTATGAGCCTTCCACTCACGCCAATAGATCGCCTTAAAGCCGTCATGGCGCAATTGCGCGCTCCCATAGGTGGTTGTCCATGGGACAAAGAGCAAACTTTTGAGACCATCGCGCCTTACACAATCGAAGAAGCCTATGAAGTAAGCGACGCAATCGCGCGCCAAGACATGAAGTCCCTCAAAGAAGAGTTGGGCGACTTGTTATTTCAAGTGGTTTTTCACAGCCAAATCGCATCCGAACAAGGCGACTTTGACTTCGACGCCGTAACAACCGCGCTGTGCGATAAGATGGTTTCGCGCCATCCCCATGTGTTTGGTGACGGGAAAGTTGAAACTGCAGACGAGCAAACCTTAAACTGGGAGGCAATGAAACAAGCCGAACGGACCGTCAAAATTACGAATGATCCCAGTATTTTGGCTGACATTCCTCTGGCGCTTCCGGCTCTTATGCGTGCCGAAAAGCTGACTAAACGAGCCGCTAGGGTTGGCTTCGACTGGCCAAGCCTCGAACAGGTGTTTGCTAAACTTGACGAAGAAACGCTGGAAACACGCGAGGCCGTGGCGCAAGGCGATCAAGAGCATATCGCTGAAGAAATTGGAGACATGTTGTTTGTGGTCACTAACCTCGCGCGCAAAGCGAAGGTTGACCCAGAGCTTGCATTGCGCCTAACCAACGCCAAGTTTGAGCGTCGTTTTCGCTGGATCGAAGACGCCTTGGCAAAGGATGGCCGGACCCCTGATCAGTCAGACCTCGAGGAAATGGACAGGCTCTGGAACAGGGCCAAGGAGTTTGAACGGAACCTCGGATAGTATTTCAGGCCATTGCGCAACAAAACGTGCCGCGTCTTCGCCATTTAGCCTAACCGATAATATGCTATTGCCCAATTCGTCTGTGCGCTCATTTTTGACGGCACCTTTACGAAACAGCCATGAACGCGCGGAGCCTTGATCTGGCCTTACTAAAATTTCTAGCGGTCGCGTATCGAGGCTCAATTCGGCGTCAATCAAGTCAAACAACTCTCGCACGCCGTCGCCTTTTGTCGCCGAGACGCAGACGGCCTGCCTTGTGCTATCAAGGCCGCTGGCAGCAGCCCTCGACTGCAAGTAAGCACTACGATCCGCGTCGACAGCATCAATCTTGTTCCATGCTTCGATCATTGGCGGATTGTGCTCACTATCTTTCAAAACGCGCAACAACACTTCTTCGACGTCTTGTCTTTGGCTGTCACTATCTTGATGGGCAATGTCGCGGACGTGAACCAACAAATCTGCTTGCGCCACTTCTTCAAGGGTCGCCCGAAATGCGGCTACCAACTCGGTTGGCAAGTCCGTGATGAAGCCCACTGTATCTGACAATATGACATCGCGCCCTGACGGTGTTCGTACAGCGCGCAACGTGGTGTCGAGCGTGGCAAACGGCATATCTTTTGCAAACACGTTGGCAAGTGTGGAGCGATTGAACAATGTCGATTTGCCAGCATTGGTATAACCAACCAGCGCGATCACTGGATATGGCACGCGTTTGCGGCTTTGACGTTGCAGCGCGCGGGTCCTACGCACCTCTTCAAGTTCACGCTTAAGTTTGACAATGCGATCGGCAATCATTCGACGATCAAGCTCGATCTGGCGTTCACCCGGGCCGCCTGTTTTGCCAGTCCCGCCGCGTTGTCGCTCTAAATGGGTCCAAGTACGGACTAGCCTCGAACGTTCATAGGTTTGACGCGCCAGCTCAACCTGCAACTTGCCCTCTCGTGTCCGTGCGCGACGGGCGAAGATCTCTAGAATAAGACCAGTCCGATCAACTACCTTGAGATTGAGTTCCTTTTCCAGATTACGTTGCTGAACTGGTGACATTTGATCGTCGAGAATCAACACATCACACTCTAGCGTCGCCGCTATCGCCTTAAGTTCCTCAATTTTTCCCGTACCAAAATAAGTACCGGGCCTAACCTGCCTTACTGGCTCCAACCGAGCATCGGCAACGATCAAATCGAGCGCTTCAGCCAGACCTGATGCTTCAACCAGACGCAATTGGGGGTCGCGTGACGCCCGTGTGTCACTGCGCAATGGATGCACAACCAATGCTCGTTGAGCCGGTGCCTGACTTTCAATCAAATTTCATGGTCCTTAAAGCGGTGCTTACAGCACATTTAAGTGCTTAGTCTTCGTCAGCAGGGTCGCCTTCAAACATTTGAACGGGGGCACCTGGCATGATTGTAGAGATAGCGTGCTTATACACTAATTGCACCTGTCCATCACGGCGCAAAAGCACACAAAAATTATCAAACCACGTCACTACGCCTTGAAGTTTAACCCCGTTTACAAGGAATATGGTCAGTGGTGTTCGTGCTTTGCGCACTGCATTCAAAAATGTATCTTGAAGATTCTGTTTTTTGTCGCCAGACATAATGGGTCCTGCCGGATTATTGGGCGATGCAAATCAACGCCGTCTGGTTACTCTTGACCGCATGCGTTCAAAATTTCAATGCAGTTTCTAAGCGTTCACCACTAAAACACTGAAGTTTGTTCACTCAGATAGGCCGCACGCAGAGTTTTTGCGAAGGTTCCGGGTATTCCCGTTCCAATAATGTTATCATCGATCCGAACCACTGGTGTAACAAACGATGTAGCTGACGTAATAAACGCTTCTTTTGCTTGCTTTGCTTCTTCTAATGTAAAAGCTCGCTTTTCTATTGGATAGCCCAATTTTCTTGCTGTGACGACAATTGCATCTCGCGTTATGCCTCGCAGAATATCATTGCCGCTGGGTCTAGTGCGCAAAACTCCAGCCCTGTCGACAATCCAAGCGTTCTGGGCGGTGCCTTCTGTGATATAGCCATGGCGATCAACGAGCCAAGCGTCGCTAAAGCCTGCTTCAATGGCGGCTTGTTTAGCCAGCACATTGGGCAACAGATTGATCGTTTTGATATCGACCCGTCCCCACCTGATGTCGTTCTGACTTTGAACGACGATGCCTGACAAAGCCTTACTGTCCCCTATGCTCATATCCAAAGCACGTGCTGTGAGAATAATTGAAGGGTGAGAAATTGCAGGAAATGGGTGGTCACGCTTGGCAACGCCACGGGAAATTTGTAAGTAAACAAGACCGTTGCGCAGTTTATTGCGGATCATTAGCTCGCGGATGATCATCTTAAGTGTC
>JAYSRI010000276.1:0-1523 GCA_043721175.1 Alphaproteobacteria bacterium | reverse complement strand
TGTTGAAACTTCATATGAACCTGCAAGGCCAAGCGGCGACCAAGCGCTGTGTCGACTGGCTGGAGCGGGTACGGATTCCCGAAGCAGTGCGCCGCTTGAACCAATACCCTCACGAACTGTCCGGCGGGATGCGCCAGCGGGTGATGATTGCGATCTCAATGTTGTGTGAGCCTGCTTTGCTAATCGCGGATGAGCCCACTACCGCACTTGATGTTACTGTTCAGGCTCAGGTGCTAGAACTCATGGACGAGTTGCGCCGCGATACAGGTGCCGCGATTGCCCTTGTCACCCACGACATGGGTGTAGTTGCGCGCCTCGCTGATAGTGTTCAGGTCATGAACAAAGGTCTCTATGTCGAGACTGGCGATGTGCACCAGATTTTTGGCGCGCCGCGTGATGAATACACGCGAAAATTGCTCGCCGCTGTACCACGCTTGGACCGACCCCGGCGTTTAGGTGTGCAATTGGGCGACCAGCCTAAGGAAAGCGATCCGATCTTGGTTGAGGCCAAGAACATTCAAATCCACTTCCCTGTAACCGTCGGTGGTGGCCTGTTCCCAAAATCAGTGCCGTTGAAGGCTGTTGATGGCGTGGACCTGACCGTGCGCGCAGGCGAAACGGTTGGCGTGGTGGGGGAGAGCGGGTGCGGTAAATCGACCCTTGCGCGCGGCGTATTGCGCTTGGTGCCTGCCACCGCTGGTGTTATCACGTGGATGGGTAGCAATGTCACTGAAACAGCCCGCAATGCGCTGCGTTCGCAACGCAAAGACCTCACAATCGTTTTCCAAGATCCCCTTGCTAGCCTTGACCCCCGCATGACCATCGGCACCTCGATTGGTGAGCCGTTGGAAGTGCATAAGCCCGGAATTGGCACGCAAGAACGCACTAAAATGGTTAAGGACATGATGGGCCGCGTCGGCCTTGATCCTGACTGGATCAACCGGTATCCGCATGAGTTTTCGGGCGGCCAAAACCAGCGCGTTGGCATTGCGCGCGCCATGATTTTGCGGCCTAAGTTTGTGGTTTGTGACGAAGCGGTGTCGGCATTGGATGTGTCCATTCGGGCGCAAATCATTGATCTGTTGCTGGATTTGCAAAAAGAATTTGGCCTTGCCATGTTGTTCATCAGCCATGATTTGGCGGTGGTGCGCGAAGTCAGTCACCGTATCATGGTGATGTATCTGGGGCGCGTGGTAGAAACTGCAGATCGCAATTCCATCTATGCCGACCCGCGCCATCCCTACACACGCGCCCTGATCTCGGCGGCCCCGATCCCGGACCCCGTGATCGAGAAGGCCCGACCACGTGTACGCCTCGAAGGCGACTTACCGTCACCATTAGACCCTCGCGCGCAATTGCGCTTTATGAAGTCCAAGCTAGTAGACGGGGCAGGGGCACAATATCGCCCGCAATTGAAAGAATATGCGCCCGGGCATTGGGTAGCGGAGCATGATGCACTGGTCTGAAGATGACGGTCATTGCGCTTGAGGTAAAAGTCGCGCCGTAGTTGATGACGCTGGCTG
>JAYSRI010000275.1:0-1524 GCA_043721175.1 Alphaproteobacteria bacterium | reverse complement strand
CAATTCTGGCGACTGTTTTTGACGGCTCTCCGCGGCTCGGGAGAAGCCGCCCTGTTGCCCGCCGACACACGCCAAGTTCGACCGCTTACAATTGTTGTTGCGATCATGTGCGCTTTGGGATGTTTATCGGCGCTGGGTGCTGCCGCAGGATTTCGGGCTGCCAACACCTGGACCAGCGACCTGAAAAGCGCCATGACCGTGGTTGTTCAAAATCCACGTGACGACGCTTCATTGACGCGAGCAGCGGCCATTGTGGGTCAATTAGAGGGCGTCACTCGGGCGGATGCCATGAGCCGGCAACGTGCGAAAGACTTGTTGCGCAATTATGGCACTGACATGGGTGCCACACTGGATGCCTTACCAGCACCGCGCTTGATTGAAGTTGGTGTGTCAGCACGCCAAACTCGCGTCGCCCAACGCATTGACGCAGCGATGAAAACGGCAGGCTATACCAGCTTTGTCAATGACCATAGTCGCTTTACCGGAGAAGTGTTGCGCACGTCAGCGCTGGTGCGGATCATCGCTCTAGCCGCTGTGAGTGCGCTCATTGTTGCGGCGGTTGCGTCCATCGCTTTTGCGGCGCGGGCCGCTTTAGAGACCAGGCGCGATGCCGTCGAGATCCTTCATCTGGTCGGTGCCAAGGACGAGTTTGTAGCGCGTGAAGTACAGGTTCGGTTTTTGCGCCTCGGGCTTATCGCAGGGGGAATTGGATCAGCAGTCGCCGCTGCTATCATGTTGATCGGCATGGCGGTGTTTGCAATTGGAGCGACCGATTTGACCAGCGGCGCGCCGCTTTTACGTTGGACCGACATTTGGATTTTAATTGTCGCACCATTTGTAACAGCCGGTGCTAGCGCCTGGGCCGCTCACATGGCCGCTCGAACGACGCTCAAGGAGTTGGTCTGACGTGGCGGGGGGAACATCTGGCAAACGACGCAATGGCATGACAGCTTCGGGCACCGTGCGACCGTCAACTTTTGTTAGTCGCATATTTTTTATATTGGGATTGGCTGGCGTTTTAGTGCTGTTGGCTGGGTTTGTTTGGTTTGGTGATAATGTGTCGGGCTTGAAAACACCCGTGATCTTTGTCAAAGCCGACGGCGCTGCGGCGCTAACAGGTTCTGATGCGCGGCTAAAACTGGGCGTTGGGTTGGTTGAGCGGGGCGTTGTGCCAAGGCTTTTGATCTCGGGCGTCAATCCTATGGCAACCGCGCAAGAAGTCAGGCTGGTTGTTGGTGGCGGTCGCCAAACCTACGATTGCTGTATTGATCTTGGGCGCAAAGCTAACGACACTGTTGGCAATGCAGCGGAGGTTTCACAATGGGTCGCACTCTATCGTGTCAAGCGACTGATCCTGATCACGGATAACTACCACATGCCGCGCAGTCTTTTTGAAATGCGTCGTGCCAACCCCCAACTCATCTTGATTCCTTATCCGGTTGAAGTGGCACTTTATGCCAACCGGGATTGGTGGAAAAACGAACGTGCGGTGCGCGGACTGGCACTTGAATATGGCAAATTTCT
>JAYSRI010000274.1:0-3789 GCA_043721175.1 Alphaproteobacteria bacterium | reverse complement strand
TCATCCTATCGGATGGCCAAATCAACGATGCAGCTGACGCCGTTCGCCCTTATCCGATCCACCAGATCATGATTGGTGCACCAAACGAACGAGATCGACGCATCGTCATCAAAAATGCGCCCCGATCTGCACCAATTGGCGAGGTTGCGCGTATCGTGGTTCAAGTTGAGGACACAGCACCCAGCGCCCAAGTCACCGTTTATGTCGGCCAAGAACCACCCCAAGTCCGCGATGTGCCAACCGGGCAAGATATCGTCATCGAGATACCTATTGACCGGCGCGGAGCTATACCCGTTGCAATTGAAACCCCGGTTGCACAAGATGAAATTTCAGGTGCAAACAACGCGGTAGCACTCTCGGTCAATGGCGTGCGCGACCGATTGCGGGTTATGTTGGTCACGGGGGAACCCTATGCCGGTGCGCGGGCATGGCGCAATCTGCTCAAATCTGATCCCAGTGTTGATTTGGTGCAGTTTACGATCCTGCGCTCACCCGAGAAACAGGACTACACGCCGGTTGAAGAGTTGTCGTTGATCCAATTCCCAACCCGCGAGCTGTTCTTGGAGAAGATCAACAGCTTTGATCTTGTCGTATTTGATCGCTTTAAGCGATTGTCGGTTTTGCCGGACGAGTATTTAGAATCAGTGGCGCAGTGGGTCGAAGATGGTGGCGCGTTCTTGATGTTGGCCGGGCCTGCTGAAGCTCAGTCAGAAGGCGTTTTTTCAACTCCAATCGCACGTGTTATCCCAGCCACCCCGACTGGCAAAACAATCAACACGCCGTTCCGTCCGCAGTTAACCCAGCGCGGACGCAATCATCCCGTATCAGCAGGCCTTGTCGAGCAAGCCAATACGTGGGGCGAATGGCTGCGTGTGCAAGCCTCTAACGCTCGCGGCGACGTGTTGTTGGAAGGCAATGGGCAACCATTGTTAATCCTGAGCCAAGTGGGCAAGGGCCGTTCGGCGGCGATTATGAGTGATCAAGCATGGCTTTGGCGGCGTGGCTACGACGGTGGTGGTCCATTTGACGAACTGTTTCGGCGCACCGCCCATTGGTTGATGAAAGAAGCTGACCTTGAAGCCGACAGGCTTGTACTGCGTAGCGGCCCGGGCAAGCTGTTCGTCGAACGCCAAGCCCAAACTGATCCCGGCCCTGCAATCGTTGAAGGCACCTCAAGTCGCGGCGAACTCATGTTGAATCCTAGCGCTGCCAATATCTGGCGCGGCGAACTGGCAGTTGGGCAAGCCGGTTTGTTCAAAGTACAATCAGGCGACAAACGGGCGTTTATAATCGCTGGAATCGGCAATCCGGCAGAAGCCCGCCAGCTTAAAGCAGACTCTCGTGCGTTAGCGAGCGTGCAAAACAAAACCGGCGGCGGTGGCGGCGTCACTTGGGTTGGCCGCAACGGCCGTGGCGCGTTGCCAAACGTTGTGCGGATTGGCGCAACCCAAAATGCACGCGGCACTGGCTTGGAACTGCGCTCGACAAATGCTAGTGCTGTTGCAGCAACGCGCCGCGAACCATTGGTGCCAGCTTGGGTCTATGCGTTGCTTGTGCTCGCATTAAGTCTGGGTGCATGGTGGCGCGAGGGGCGGTGAACGCGGTCAAGCTGAAGCCAGCATCCCTTGGGGCAACTTCTCACTTAAAGTGTGCAAAATGCGCCACAACAACCGTTTTGGATCGACGGGGCCGGGCATCAATACTTGCCCGGTTGGGATTATTTCAAAGCCCATGCGTCCAAAATAAGCGTGATCGCCGACGAGTATGACAACAAAACTTACCCCATTTTTGTCGTTTAGTTGATCGACTTGCATCAAACAAGTCTCAATGAGTTTTTGCCCAAGTCCAGTGCTTCGCGACTTAATGTCGACAGCAATCGGCCCCAGAAATAGCGCTTCAACGCCATTGCTTGCTTTCACAGGCCACAATCGACACGCCCCAACTATCTGTCCTTTGCAATGCGCTAAAAATGACAGATTTTTCTGATAAGATTCACCTTCACGCAATCGCGCGGCGGCTTTTGCAAATCGACCGGGCCCAAAGGCACGGGCGTACAAAGCCTCCACTTCAGCGTCAAAAAGGCCGGTGTCTGAAACGATAGCAATGTCGTCGTGCAAATGGGTTACTCTAATTGTGACGCCAAGACATTTCGACGATAGGGCAGCTTTCTTAGTTGAGTTGGTGGAGATGTAAAATGATGCACTGCGCGTCACAGGGCGAACAGGTGGCGACAGCGCCCATTGATTTGTTGTAAATCACCGACGGTCACAACAGGAATATCTCATGGCGATAGCATTTACGATCAGTCAAAAGCGCTTGGGGCTTGTTCTGGATGCAATTGACGCGCGCATTGAAAGCGAAATTGCCCGCTACCAAATCACCCCGCCCAGCGACGATGCAGCAGGAGATTACGGAAATGATCTGCATAATTTGCGCCTGCAGCGGCATGAATTCGCCGCCTTGCACAAGTTAGGTACAGGAACAGCAACTGAATATGAGTGCTGGTCCGATCCAGCCGATAGCAGCCTGTGTCTATTGCGATTTTGCGATGTTCACGCGGCGCGGCAACAAGGTCACTTAAGTGATCAAGCAATATGCCTATACCAAATCATCGCTCATACTGGCGAAGAAGCCATGGCAATCCACTATTTGCGCCAAGGCTGGGCTCCTTATGTCCCGATGGGCGAGACGGCATCCTGCCCGACATGTTCCACGCCTTATTTCCCGCTCGGCTATGGCGACTGCTGGCGTTGTGGCCACATCGGCTAGCTATTGAACCAAATAGGGGCACCACGCGTAATAGCTGCATGAAAAACAATATAAGACAGAACGTCATCGCCATTTTGACTGCCCTTGTAGGAGCCGCAGCCATGCCATTTTCCGCAGCTGCCAAGACGCCCGAGCCACCCTTTACCTCTGTCCTGAAAACCGGTGAGTTTGAAATACGCGATTACCAAACCCAAGTCATCGCTGAAGTTACGATACCAGAAGGTCGCGGAGACCCGGCCAATCAAGGCTTTCGGCCACTTGCTGGATACATCTTTGGCGGTAACGCGCCGCGCACAAAGATCGCGATGACAGCCCCCGTAACGCGCCAACAGGGGACGCAAATCGCCATGACGGCCCCTGTCACGCGCCAAGCCGCTGGAAACGCTTGGAAAGTGCGTTTCATTATGCCGGCTGGTTCCACCCTTGCGACTATGCCGCGCCCGAATGACCCAAATGTCAGGCTGATCGAAGAAGCCGGTAAGCGCTATGCGGTCGTGCGGTTCTCGGGTAGTAGCAACGACGACGCACTGGCTAGAAAAACGACCGAGCTGAACGCTTTCCTTGTAAGTAGGCGATTGGCGCCAATTGGTCGGCCAGTCATTGCCTTGTACGACCCACCTTGGACGCTGCCATTTATGAAACGCAACGAAGTGTGGCTGGAAATCACGAAGACTAATTGAATGCGGGCAAATTGTGCGTTGCCAATGGCCTTGGCCCTATCGCTCTGGTTACAATATGCCTAAACCAAAGCGGTAACAAAATGTTGATAGATGACTTATCCGATGACGACGACACCACCGACACAAACGGCTCCTGACGAAGCGAGCGGGCCCCAACCGGCTGGTGCACCCAAAGGCGCGTTGGTATTCATTATTGCGACAGTCGTGTTGGATATGTTGTCCATCGGCCTCATTGTGCCAATTATGCCGCGCTTGGTTGAAGGGTTTTTTCCAGGCCAAACAACAGACGCGGCCCATGCATTGGGCCTTGCCATGACGTGTTGGGCCGCTTTGCAATTTC
>JAYSRI010000273.1:0-1537 GCA_043721175.1 Alphaproteobacteria bacterium | reverse complement strand
TGGACGAACAAGAGCTTGAAAGCATGCAAATGATGGGGCAGGCCATTGCAACGATGGCTTTGCGCAACGCAGTCGACGCCATCAACGAGGTTTTTGGCCCGGGAAGCGCCAAGATTGATACGCCCCTTGTTGCCGCCGCTTTTGCCGCACAGAGCCAATTTCTATCTGGTCTGATAGCGGCGGCTTCGGTTGCCATGAGTGAAGATGACGATGACTTTGAGTTTGGGCTGGATAGTTAAGGTGGATACCTAGTTATGCCCTGGACACGAGACGACATCGCCGCGCGCGCCGCCGAGGAATTACGTGACGGTTTTTATGTGAACCTTGGTATCGGTATTCCTACACTTGTCGCCAACCATATTCCCGCTGGCATGAAGGTGACACTACAGTCGGAGAACGGCATGTTGGGAATGGGGCCATTTCCGTTTGCTGGCGAGGAAGACGCTGACTTGATCAATGCGGGGAAGCAAACCATAACCGAGCTCGATCAAACCAGCTATTTTTCATCGTCTGACAGTTTTGCGATGATCCGTGGCGGCCATATCGACTTGTCTATCCTGGGCGCAATGGAAGTGTCACAAAGCGGTGATCTTGCCAATTGGATGGTGCCAGGGAAAATGGTCAAAGGGATGGGTGGCGCGATGGACCTTGTTGCAGGGGTACGCCGTTGCGTCGTCGTGATGGAGCATACATCCAAGGATGGCGCGCCTAAGTTGTTGAAAAAGTGCGATCTGCCGTTGACGGGCTTGCGTGTAGTCAACTTGGTCATCACTGATTTGGCAGCGTTTGAGATCGACACGATCGGTACTGACGGTATGCGGCTGATCGAACTTGCGACAGGTGTCACGCTTGATCAAGTGAAAGCCAAAACCGAGGCTGAGTTTTCAGTCGCGATCTAATGATCGCGATCTTCTAGTAATAAGCGGGCTTGCTGATCTAGCAAAATCTCTCGCTCTTCTTCCAAGATATTGCCCAACAACACAGTGTCCGCCAGCCACCAACAAACAGCGATTGGAAAGCCAATAACGCTGAGCGATAGTGCCGCCATCCCGAAACCAGACTTTGGACGACCTGCGTAAAATCGATGTGCACCAAACCAGCCAAGAAACAACCAGAGTGCGTAAGCCGGAAACGGTTTCTTTGCTTCGCTATCGACGAGACGCTCAATTTGTTGCAAATCTTGGCTTGAGATGGTCATTTAGCGAGGTCTGCGACCGCGGCAATAACGGATGGTTAGTCCCGCCGGCAAAATTGTTGCTTCGTCGCCGCATGCGTCTTCTAGTTGGTTATTGCTGAGGCCTGTAGCGCCCGAGAAATCAGCACCTGACAAGTTTGCACCGGTAAAGTCTGCGCCACTCATTGAACTACGCACGACACGCGCACCACGCAAAATCGCGCCAGTGAAATCCGCGCCAGTTAAATTGGCGCTCTCAAAGCGTGCACCTGTCATGATCGCACCTGTAAAATCGGGATTGCGCATTGTCGCCCCCATAAACATTGCACCGGTTAGGTTGGCACCACTAAAATCAGCATCGTT
>JAYSRI010000272.1:0-3831 GCA_043721175.1 Alphaproteobacteria bacterium | reverse complement strand
CTACCCTAGCACGTGTTACATGAAGAGCAATCTCTGCATGTATCTGTTGGAAGCAGTTGCGCACTTGCTGAAGCGTGCATAACTAGAGGTGCCTAAGGAGAGGCCGTGACGATGGAAAAATTGATTGCGAAATTCGGGATTGGCCAGGTTGTGCGCCACCGCGTCTTTCCGTTTCGGGGTGTGATCTTTGATGTTGACCCACAGTTTGCCAACACTGACGCCTGGTGGGAAGCCATTCCTGAGGGCATACGTCCACGCAAAGACCAGCCTTTCTACCATTTGTTGGCCGAAAATGACGAAAATCATTATATGGCCTATGTGTCTGAGCAAAACCTATTACTTGATATGACAGGCGAGCCTGTTGAGCATCCCAGCGTTGAGGAGATGTTTGAGGACTTTGACGGCAATGCCTATGCACGGCGCGACGCTGGACAACTGAATTAAAACCGAAGCCAAACGGGGTCAATTATGAATAGTGTTGACCAGAGTGCCGCCCCACCTATCGGGTCTAACGCAGATTGGACGATTGATCAAAACTGGTCCGGCTACACGAGCGATGAACATGAGCGCTGGACGGCCTTGTATGAGCGTCAAATGGACATTTTGCCGGGCCGGGCGTGCGACGCATTTATGCAAGGCCTTGATCGGCTCGATCTGCACGGATCGGGTATTCCTGACTTCAAACGGTTGAATGCGGACTTGTCCGCCCTGACGGGCTGGACGATTGTGGCTGTTTCGGGCCTCGTTCCCGACGCGGTGTTCTTCGACCATCTCGCGAATCGTCGCTTTCCGGCCGGCAATTTTATCCGCACCGCGGAGCAATTTGACTACATTGCTGAACCAGACATTTTTCACGACGTGTTTGGCCATGTGCCTTTGCTGGCGGACCCTATATTTGGCGACTACATGCAGGCCTATGGAATTGGCGGCTTACGAGCGCTTGGCCTACATAACCTCGACGCGTTGGCAAGGCTTTATTGGTACACGGTTGAATTTGGCCTAATGGAGACGCCAGTCGGCCTGCGCATATATGGGGCGGGCATTTTGTCGTCACCTGGGGAAAGCGTATTTGCCTTGGGTTCAGCCAAACCAAACCGCATCGCCTTTGACATGCCGCGCATCATGCGGTCGCTTTATAAAATCGACGACTTTCAAGAGACTTATTTTGTGGTTGATAGCTTTGAGCAATTGTTCGCCGCCACACAGCAAGACTTTGGGCCTGTTTATGACGGGCTGATCGGGTTACCGACGTTAGGGACGCGCGATGTTTTAGCGGCGGATCGTTTGGTTTGAGAGGCGGGCGCACACAGTATTAGCTGCGCACCCCTCGAAGAAAAAGAGGCGCAGCTAGTGCTGCGCGCTCCTTTGCCACTTCCCCCTAAGCCATCGCCTTCTCAAGGTTTTCAGCCACCTTCTTCAAGAAGCCCTCGGTGCTCAACCAAGTCTGTTCGTCACCGACCAGCAACGCCAAATCCTTGGTCATGAAGCCATCCTCAACAGTGGCGACGACGACTTCTTCCATCTTGAGAGCAAACTTCATCAACTCGGCATTGTCATCCAGTTTCGCACGGTGGGCTAAACCTCGCGTCCAGGCATAAATGGAGGCGATGGAGTTGGTGGAGGTTTGCTCGCCGCGCTGATGCTGACGGTAATGGCGGGTGACGGTGCCGTGGGCAGCTTCTGACTCCAGCACTTTGCCATCTGGTGTCATCAGGACCGAGGTCATCAAACCCAGCGAGCCAAAACCTTGCGCCACAGTATCGGACTGCACATCGCCATCATAGTTTTTGCACGCCCAAACGAAGCCGCCAGACCATTTCATGGCCGAAGCCACCATGTCGTCTATCAAGCGATGCTCATAAGTGAGACCCAATTCTTTGAACTTGGCGGCATAGTCAGCATCAAACACTTCTTGGAAGATGTCTTTGAAGCGGCCGTCATACGCCTTCATGATGGTGTTCTTGGTGGACAAATAGACCGGATACTCGCGGGCCAAGCCAAAGGCAAAGCTGGCGTGGGCGAAATCACGGATCGAATCGTCGAGGTTATACATCGCCATTGCGACACCAGCGGATGGGTATTGGAACACTTCATGCTCAATGACTTGGCCATCGTCGCCAACGAATTTGATCGTTAGTTTGCCGGGGCCTGGTACCTTAAAGTCGGTCGCTTTATATTGGTCTGCAAACGCGTGGCGACCAATGATGATGGGTTTGGTCCAGCCAGGCACAAGGCGGGGCACGTTTGAGCAAATGATCGGCTCGCGGAACACAACCCCGCCAAGGATGTTGCGGATCGTGCCATTTGGCGACTTCCACATTTTCTTGAGCTTAAACTCAGTCACGCGCTGTTCGTCTGGCGTGATGGTGGCGCATTTGATGCCCACACCATGCTTGATAATGGCGTGTGCGGCGTCAATAGTCACTTGGTCGTCGGTCGCGTCGCGGTTTTCGATAGACAGGTCGTAATACTCGATTGGCAGGTCCAGATAAGGCGTGATCAAAAAGTCTTTGATCATCTGCCAGATGATGCGGGTCATTTCATCGCCATCAAGGTCCACAACGGGATTGGCTACTTTGATCTTATTCATAAGGGTGCTCCTGCAACGCGCATGTTCGCATAATCGTGAGGTGGGCTATAGCAGGTTCGTGGAAGTGGAAAAGACGTGAACGACCAGACTGACAGCAACAATGTGCCAAACGCTGCAACCGGGGCTGCAAAAGAGGGCGCGCCCAACAAACCATGGATGCCGCCACGCCGCAGACAAGGCATTGGAGTTGGGCCAAACGGACCGCTATCCAAGGCGGATCAAGCCGCCCTGCCCGGCTGGGGTGCTGCCCCTGCGATTTGCTTAGTTCAGCCCCAGATGGGCGAAAATATTGGGGCTACGGCGCGGGCCATGGCCAACTTTGGCTTTTCAGAGCTGATTTTAGTGTCGCCCCGCGATGTGTGGCCAAATCCAAAGGCCTGGGCGCTGGCGAGTGGGGCGGAGTGGCCTTTGGAGAACGCGCGTGTGGTTGATAGTGCCGCAGAAGCGCTTGGCGAGAAGACCTTGGTTATCGCTACCACTGGCACGCCGCGCCAACTCGACAAGCCCTTGATTGGGCCCCGTGAGGCCGTTGCGCGCATACGGGCGGCTATGGCAAATGGCGAAAAGCCCGTGATCCTGTTTGGATCAGAGCGGGCGGGTTTAGACAATGACCTGATCATCAATGCTGATATTTTGGTGACCTATCCCGTCGATGGTCGCTTCCCAAGTTTGAACCTTGCCCAATCGGTGGCGTGTTTCTGCTATGAATGGGCCAGCTTTTCTGAAAGCTCGGGCCCGCCACCGGGCTGGACAATGAGCGAACAACCTGCCGCACCCCGCAACGCATTTGAGAGCTTTTTCGACAATTTGATTGCTGAATTAGACGATAGTCGCTTTTTCTGGCCCGATGACCGCAAGGTGACGATGGTGGAGACCCTGCGCAATGCCCTTGTGCGCGGGCGCTTTAACATGGGCGAAATTAGCTTGATACGCGGCGCTATTCGGTCCCTCGTCGAAGGGCCAAGGCGACGGGCGGTTGAGAGCGATACGTTGCGGGCGCGGGAGGTTGCTGAGGCTTGGTTAAGTGAGCAAAGTGTGGGCGGGGAGATTTGCGAATTTTTATTCGCTGGAAGGATCATTGCTTTTACCTTATCTCACGCCGACAGCAGCACGAGTGCCTACTTTTTGACCGTGAAAAACTGGCAAGTTGAAATCGCGCGTTGTTTTAGAGGCCGGTGAAGGGAGCGCGCAGCACTAGCTGCGCCAACTGGCGTCAAAGAGTTGGCGCAGCTAGTGCTGCG
>JAYSRI010000271.1:0-3833 GCA_043721175.1 Alphaproteobacteria bacterium | reverse complement strand
CGTGGGCAAATATCGGACGGACGAGAGCGCCAACTTGGCCGACAATTACACTAATGGCATCATCAATTTGGCCATCAACGCTCAGCTCCCAGATAATGTCCGTTCGGCTGTCCGATTGGATCGTCGACAGCGAGCAAAAGTGAACCAAGCCCGTAGCATCAAGTGCTTGGGCAATTGTGGCCTTCGCCGGATGCCCTAGGCCACCGATTTGCGCGTCAATCTCCGCTTTGCTGGCACCCGACGTCACACTTGCCAGTATCAGTGTCATGGATTGCTGTGATGTAGGCGTCTCAAATTCGAGCGTTAAATTGCGACAGAACGGACCGATTGACCGCAAACGACCAGCCTCGCCGTGTGCAGGACGAAGCCCCTTGGCCGACATCAAGACCATGAAGGTCTCGGTTATTTGTTCAATTGCCAGATACTTACCGATGCATTGGTGAGCGCCACTGCCAAACAACAGGTCGGGTTCTTGGGGCGTCCCATCCTTGTTGGTGCGGTGAGTTATAAATTCCTTAGGTTTAGCGATAACACGCCGATCAAGCATAGCCGACATTGTGGACACCATTAGGACAGCGCCTGCGGGAATAGACTTAGTTTTACCGTTAGCTAAAATCGTTGCAGCTTTTGGGCAATAGCGCCATTGGCCGGGCGATAAAGTCGGGTTCAATCGACCTGCCTCCATCAGCATTTTTGTCATCTCCTCACGACCGGCATCGCCACCACATGCAGCGGTCTGTGCCGCGCGAAATGCTGGTGGTCGCTTGACCAGAACATCCAGCATTTTGCCAGCAGCCAATGTGTTGGTTGGAATAAAGCCGCTGACCAAGCCAAACAGCAGTGATCTGATTAAGGCGTCAGAAATTGGCTCGTCGGTGTCGGCTCGTTCAGTTTGCAGTGCCACAAGTCGATCCACGATGGTGTCGGCTTCTTGCCTTAAACTTGGATGCCTTGACGCGAATAATTGCGCGCGCGCAATGGAAGCGTCAAAGACGTGGCGTAACCGAGTAGAGCCATTCAGCGCCAATTCCCGCACGACCGGATTGCCCATCGGATCGCCAAACAGCAATGCGGATGCCGAGATCGTCCAGTCTGCAAAGGCGTCTCTGTCGTCGACAACAAACCCGAAATATGCGATGCAGACTTGGGAGACTGTGCCTTTGATCAAATCGTCGATGGCGTCGATACGGCCGCGACTGTTTTCGAGGTAAGCTGTTGCAATCTGATTGGTCAGTTGCTGGATCAGCGCTTGATCTTGCTGGGGCTTGATCAAGTGACGTAGCAGCTCGTTCTGTTGAGCATGTTGCGGGCCGTCCAAGCCTAAAGCGAAGACCGGTCCGTTGGCAAGCTCACCCATTTCCGGGCCAAAAGGCACACAAAATTCGTCTGGACGCGACAAGACATCCCGGACCTGTGCATCTTGGGTAATATGATAGATTCCGGCAAACTGCAAAACTGGCATGAACGCTCGGCCAAAGGCGTAAAGCGGCTGGAGTGTCAAAAATGCCAATTTGGCCTTTAGTTTTGCACTGACATTTTTAGGTGCAATGGCCTCAAAATCAAACGGCATAAGCGGGCGGTTGCCCGCCGCCTTGGTGCGAGCCTGGGCCTCTTCCACTTTGGCAAAATATTTTGGCTTTGTCACCGAAAGGCCCCCTATGAATCACATGGTCGGTCTAAGAGCTCGCTTGGTTCAAACCATCTTTCAGCTGACGATTCCAGCGCCGATCACAAAATGGTACCCAATCAATAAAATGCTCACCAAATTGAGGGCTGACTTCATAAAGCTCTTGAGCACAATCACGCGCGCGCTGTGCCTGACCCAGTTTTACTAACGCGTTGATTTTGACCACGTGGGCAAACCAATAGGACGGTCTGCGCAGCGTCGCAGCGTCGGCTGCTTCAATAGCCGCGTCAAAATCCCCTAACATCAAATGGCAAATCGCTAGCTCACCTAATACATGAAAGAGATGCTGGTCATTTGGACTTAAGCGCATCGCGAAATTGAGCGACTGGCGGGCGGCTTCAGGAGTGTCACTAAGATAAAGCGTGCTTCCCAGATAGCCGTGCGCCAAAAACAAGCTCGGATTGAGCGAAATGGCGGTCGTTAGCAAGGCTTCAGCCTTAGCCGGTTGACGCAAGAAGCATTCTGCAATGCCTGAAATCATATGACCGCGTGCATCGTCAAAATCAGCGATAATAGCTTTTTGTGCCATTTGGCGAACTTTGCGAACTGCCGCCTCATCGCCTCGTGTTGCCCAGGCGTCCCAGAGCATGGCATTGGCCATTTGTATGATGGCTTCGGGTGAATTTGGCTCCTGCGCCAACGCTTTGGAAAAGCACGCTTTGGCGGCTTTCGAATCGTCAGACGTGAAGCGATTGAGGTGCCAGCGTCCGCGCCAAATCAGGTCACGGACATTCAAGTCGGTTTGCGGGATGCGCAAAGCACGGTTTTGCTCTTGCACATCGATTTTTGTACCAAGAACAAGCGCCAGCCCCGTGATTAGTTCCTGCAAAACCTCGGGTGAACCGTCGCTCAAGGCTTGTTTGCTTGTCCAAATCATTTGCCCCGAAGGGGCATCAACAAGCGATAGCCCCAAAGTAACAGCGCCAAATTCGCTGCGTAGCCGCCCATCCAGAATGTAACGAGCACCCAGCTTCTCGCCAATCGTGCGTGCGTCCAACTCTCCGCCCCAGCTACTAAAGCTCGATCCACGCGAAATTATCGGCAGCCATTTCAGCTTGGAAAGTCTGTCGATGATATCCTCACCCATCCCTTCACCGAGTAATGTTTTCGCCGGATCGCCAGTGAGGTTGATAAAAGGCAAAACAGCCAGCGCTGGCTGCTCATTAAAAGATGCGAGGGATGATGGTGACGCTGCGATAGTGTTGGCTTGCGCACTTGATTGTGGCACAGCAACTGCAGGTTTGGAGGTGGCAGAACGGCTACGTTCTTGGAGATCGTTAAGGCGTGCGCGCTCCTCACGCAGCCAATCCTCAAACGATTCCTCGCCAGCAATGTCTAGGCCTTCCAAAAACTCGCCCGCGTCCCCGCTCACGCCGTCAACAGCCCGCGCGTCCACGTCAAGGCAGGTCAAATCGAGCCGCACGCGCAATTGGTCTGCTTGCAACCAATCAACACCGGCTTTCTTCAAGACAGACTTTAGCGTTGATACCACGCCCCGTAAGCTGGCTTGAGCTTGCTCCTGTGGCCTTGTCCCCCAAAGCCGACTTTGAAGCCAGGATCGCGTGCGCTCGCCAGAGCCAGACATCGCAAGCATCGCTATAAGCGCCTGTGCTTTCTTGCCGGTAACTTCAATGCGGCTTTCATGAGCGTCAACAAGTCGAAACGGACCCAGTAATTCAAGCCTGCCTTTACCCGCTTTACTCAAGTTCGGTAGCCCCCACCCACCAAAACACTTACTGCAAGTTACACAAAATTCAAGCAATATTAACGCACTATTCCTGCTGCGCTAACGCGACGCTGACGCTCAACTTGCGGACCCTAGCTATCCTGCCCTCTCGATACAGTGGCGGGTTAATATGGCTTATACGATTTTCTATGACCAAGTACTCAACGAACTTCTAGGTGGTTCTTATCAAAGCGGAATTAATCTGCTGGTGGGCATGCTCGATGTTGTCAGCAGGGATGAGGCGGCGCTTGAAGCAGCCCTTAGCGCCTTACAAACCCACGACCTGTTTCAACTGCTAGTTCAGGATCCTCTGTGCGCACCCGATATTGGGCAAGACGGGCAAAAAATCGCCGACTTAATGTGCTCTCAACTCCTTGATCGGGTCATCACGTCGACAGCTCAAAAGCTTTTTGAAGTTAC
>JAYSRI010000270.1:0-3838 GCA_043721175.1 Alphaproteobacteria bacterium | reverse complement strand
TTGGGCCGCTTTGCAATTTCTAGCCTCACCAATATTGGGTGCGCTGTCCGACCAGTTCGGGCGTCGACCCGTCATCTTGTTGTCGTGCATTGGTTTGGGGGTTTCGTACTTTGCCACAGCACTCGCGCCCACTTTCGGTTTTTTCTTAGCTGCGCGACTTATTTCGGGGGCAACTGCGGGTAACATTTCAGCGGCAAATGCTTATATTGCCGACGTGACACCACCCGAAGGGCGCGCGAAAGCATTTGGTATGTTGGGCGCGGCGTTTGGCGTTGGCTTTACATTCGGACCAGGCCTTGGCGGCCTTTTAGGCGCAATCGATATTCGTTTTCCGCTCTATGCCGCCGGTGCATTATGTTTCATTAATGCGCTTTATGGCTATTTAATATTGCCCGAGAGCCTCAAGCGCAAGAACCGTTCGCCATTTATGTGGCGCAAAGCCAACCCAATCGGGGCACTAGCCGTGTTTAAGGGCCAACCGATGCTGTATGCGTTACTGCCTGTGTACGGTCTGTTTTCACTGGCGCAATCGGTGTTTCCGACCACTTTTGTGCTTTATGCCGAGCATCGCTATCATTTCAACACGGTTGTCACGGGCGCAACCATGGCTGCATCATCAACGCTGATGATTTTGGCGCAAGTGTTCGTTGTCCAACGTGTCGTCCGTCATTTCGGCGAACGTCGCGCGATGATGGTGGCACTTTGCTTTGGCGCAAGCGGCTTTGCGCTGTATGGCTTAGCACCCACGCCGATTTGGTTCTGGTGCTCGATGCCCGTGATGACCCTATGGGCCGTGTTCACGCCGTCGATCCAGTCCCTTATGACGCAACGCGTTTCACCTAGCGCACAAGGCCGATTACAAGGCGGCCTCGCGTCCATCACAGCATTGATGGGCGTGTTCGCACCACAGCTTTACACCACGTTGTTTGCGTTAGGCGTCAGCAAGACGTTGCCGGGTGGTGTGGATTTGCCCGGTGCACCATTCCTAGCGGCTTCATTCTGCTTGGTGGTTGCTTTGGTGATCGCGCAGTTTGCAGTGCGGCGATCGCCAACTTCAGGTCGGCCCGGTGCTTCGATTTGAGCGCTTGGCGTGAAGTAAGAATTCGCGGTTGCCGTCGCCCCCTGCTATCGGGCTGTCAATGAGCGACATTACTTTTAGCCCGTCCATGCCGTCTAAAAGCTCCCGCACTTCTTGGGCGATAACGTCTGCAACCGCACTATCAACGATACCGCGCTTGCCAACACGGCTGGGGCCAGCCTGAAATTGTGGCTTTACCAATGCTACCAGTTCCATGTTTTGAGGTAGGATTTTCAAGAGTGATGGCAAAAGTTTTTCAATGCCGATGAAGCTTACGTCTATAACGATCAAGTCAGGCGGTGTTTCATCAAAGTCATCTGCGCTTAGATCACGCGCGTCTTTACCTTCAAGACTGGTGATACGTGGATCGCCGCGCAGTGAGGCGTCCAATTGATCACGGCCAACATCAACGGCCAAAACATGGGCAGCGCCGCGCGCCAACAACACTTGAGTAAAGCCACCCGTTGACGCGCCAATATCAAAACAGTGACGCCCCGATACATCGACACCAAAAGCATCCAGCGCCGCGACCAGTTTGAGACCCGCCCGCGATACCCAATGATAAGCCAATTGCGCTTTCAGCGGACAATCGGGGTCAAGTAGTTCAGCTGGCTTGGCAATTGTGCGCGTACCCGATTGCACGAGCCCTGCCTCAATCGCCTCGCGCGCTTTGGCCCGCGTTGTAATGAGGCCACGGGAAACAAGGAGGAGGTCGGCGCGTACTTTGGTCATCGGCTTGGCCTATAGCGTCTGCCCGTATTAGGCCACCCGTGCGCACAGCGCATACAAAAAAGGCGGACCACTCGGCCCGCCTTTTCTCTAAGTCTTGCAGGTCGATTTATTGGGCGGGAGCATCACCGCCATCACTAACGCCTGCATCGATTCCCCGTCCGACATGGCTGTTACGACGACTATAAGCAAAATAGACGACGAGACCGACCGTTGCCCACGCAACGAACATCAGCTTTGTATAGCTCGACAAACTGAAGAACAAATACACACAGCCCAGCATTGCAACCGGCGCCACAACATAAACCAGTGGCGTTCTAAACGGTCGGTTGCGTGTTGGATCGGTTCGACGCAAGACCATCACAGCGATCGCCACCATGGCAAAGGCAAACAAAGTGCCTGCATTTGAAATGTCTGCAAGGACGCCGACTGGGAACAATGCTGCGAAGATTGCGACAAATACCCCAGTAATGATCGTAATCACATGTGGCGTTTTGTACTTCGGATGTACCTTGGACAAGAACTCCGGCAACAAGCCATCACGGCTCATGACGAAGAAAATACGTGTTTGACCATACATCATCATCAAGATCACAGACGGCAATGCCAAACCAGCTGCCAATCCAACCAATGTCCCCATGAACGGTTGGTTGATCTTGCGCAATGTCCACGCCAAGGCTTCACGCGAACAGACAACCGCATCGCCGCCTATTGCAGAGCAAGCTGCCGTTAGTTCTTTGGAGCCGGGCGCAATACCGGTTCCGTCTACATTCAGCATCGGGTTTGCGCCCACTGTTCCGATAACCCCAGATGCCACCAAAATGTAGAAGATTGTGCACACTGCTAGCGACCCGATTAGCCCGATAGGCATATTTTTTTGCGGGTCCTTGGTTTCTTCGGCAGCCGTTGAGACCGCATCAAAACCGACATAGGCAAAGAATATCGATGCCGCAGCAGCCGATATCCCCGCCATGCCCAAAGGCGCAAATGGTTTGAAATGTGCTTGCGCTGCTGCCGGGTCAGCTGCCATTGCTTTGAACGCCATGAAAACAAATAAGCTCAACGCCGCGACTTTCACGGTCACCAAGAAAGAGTTAACCGCTGCGCTTTCGGTCGTGCCGCGCACCAAAAGTGCTGTCACTAGCAACGCGATCAACATGGCAGGCAAGTTGATGAAACCGCCGTCATTTGGTCCAACCGCCAGCGCATGGGGTATTGTAATGCCCAATTGACTATCAAGAAGGCCGACGAAGTAACCAGACCATCCAACTGAAACCGCCCCGGCAGCCACGGCATATTCAAGAACCAATGCCCAACCAACCATCCACGCCAGCATCTCGCCCATAACAGCGTAAGTGTAGGTGTAAGCGGAACCAGAAACCGGGACCATTGAGGCGAGCTCAGAATAGCAAAGGGCTGCAACAGCGCACACGACGCCCGCGATGATGAAGGCAACAATCATCGCCGGTCCTGCTTTTTGCGCGGCTTCGGCAGTCAAAACGAAGATACCCGTGCCAATAACCGCACCAATACCCAGCATAGTCAGCTGAAACGCGCCAAGAGAGCGGTGCAAAGACTTCTTCGCAGCGGTCGCTAGAATCGCGTCGAGTGATTTCACTCGCCATTTGTTCATATTCATCTCCCCAAAGGTCTTACCGCGAGCCGATTTTCGGTCTCGAGTTTTTGCACAGCGCAAACACGTGGTCACGAACACGCGAGATTGTTCGAAAGGGACGCTATATCTAGAGCTAGGTCAAGGCGATACACGCCAAGCGTGAACACCAAAGCTGCAATCAACCACGAATTTGACAACCGATAGGGCGTGCACCCGCAACATTTTCGCGCTAAACCCACTCCATGAGCAATACGTCCATATATGACGGCCTGAACACTCTGGGCCAAGAAGTTCGCGGCTATGCGTCGCCGAAAGAATCAGTGCTGGAGCGGGTTGCTAATCCCCATCCTGACACCGCCTACATGGCGCGCTTTGTCGTGCCAGAGTTTACCAGTCTGTGTCCTGTTACCAGTCAA
>JAYSRI010000269.1:0-1547 GCA_043721175.1 Alphaproteobacteria bacterium | reverse complement strand
TTTTGTCGTTGGCAACGCGGAACAAGTTCTGGTTTGGAATGATGATCAAGGTATCAACATGTTTTTGAAGCTCGGCGATGCCTGCATCGGCCATCCGCATCCGGCGCGGTCCTTCAAACTGAAACGGACGCGTGACGACAGCTACGGTAAGAATACCCTGTTCTTTGGCCGTGCGCGCGATGACGGGCGCTGCGCCAGTGCCAGTTCCGCCGCCCATGCCTGCGGTGATAAATACCATGTTGGCATCTTGGAGGTGGTCAAGAATTTCGCTTTGGCTCTCCTCGGCTGCGGCCATACCCACTTGGGGGGTAGCGCCTGCACCCAAGCCCTGTGTCGTATTGAGGCCGATTTGAATGCGGCGCTCAGCTTTCGAGCGTGCTAGTGCCTGTGCGTCGGTGTTAGCAACCACGAACTCGACGCCCTGCAAGTCAGAATCGATCATATTGTTGACGGCATTGCCACCCGCACCACCGACGCCGAAGACGACAATACGTGGGCTAAGTTCTGTAGCTGTGGGTACGTTAAGACGGATAGCCATACTAGGCTCCTCAGGGAATTGGGGGCGATTGGTGAACGATTCGTTGTTCAAAATGCCCCCAACATGTTTAAGCAGAGGTTAAATTTCGCAGGATAAAGTATGAATCTGTGAGATAAATCAGCGCGCTACCACTTGATAGGAATTGTGCTCCCATGCCAGTATCATTGCCCCAAGCTAGGCGCATCCTTGTGTTTGATTCAGGTCTAGGAGGTTTGTCTATTGTGCACGAATTGTGTCGCGCGCAATTACCCACCCAAATTTACTACTGCGCGGATACGGCCTATTTTCCCTACGGCGAGAAAAGCGATGCGAGGTTAATCGCGCGTATACCGATGATTATTTCGCGTGCCGTGACTACCTGTGATGCTGATCTTGTGATTATTGCGTGCAACACCGCGAGCACATTGGCGCTCGATCAGGTTCGTGCCTGCATTAACATTCCCGTTATTGGTGTCGTTCCCGCCATCAAGCCTGCGGCGGCGTTAACGAAGACGGGCGTCATTGGCTTGCTGGCGACACCCAACACCGTCAGCCGCCCTTATACGGACATGTTGATTGCCGACTTTGCCTATGGCGTCAAAGTAGTGCGTCATGGTGCGGTTGGTTTGGCGGCAACGGCGGAAAACCTGCTATCTGGCGGGGTTCTCAACCAAGATATTGTGACTACCAGTGTCAAAGGTTTATTCGACCAAGAGGACGGCGAGAAAATTGATGTTGTTGTGCTCGCTTGCACACATTATCCGCATTTGAAACTCCAATTGGCTGCATGTGCACCTCGAGACGTCATTTGGATCGATTCGGGACCAGCCATCGCGGCACGTGCGCGTTCAATATTGGGAGCAGGCGAGGTCGGCGAAACAAATTTGACTTTAGCTTTTACAACGGGTGGTTTTGATGCCCGAACCACCACGGGTCTCAACGCTGGGGGCTTTGCGCAGGTGGAGCGCTTGAGCTCATTTTCATGCACTGGCGCATGAGCCAATGCAGCACCTCGGTTCACTCATATCAA
>JAYSRI010000268.1:0-1554 GCA_043721175.1 Alphaproteobacteria bacterium | reverse complement strand
GGCATTACTATCACGACCCGGCATTCTTGGATGCTTTAGAGGCATTGCGCACCATCGTGGGTCCGCTGAAAATAAACTCGGCCCACCGTTGCCCTCATCACAATGCCGAGGTTGGCGGCGCGCGCGCCTCCATGCACATGCGCAAAATTGCCGCCGATATCGCTTTGTCGGGCCATAACCGAAAAGCACTTAACCTTGCCGCTCGCAAGGCGGGCTTTCGCGGGATTGGTTATGGCCGCACATTCTTGCACGTCGACCTTGGCGTACGCCGCGCTTGGACCTATCCCGGAGCCATGCCTGCTTGGGTGCGGGCGTTGGGGTATAATCCGGTGACGGGGGCAGGCAAGGACTGACAGCCGTCTTCCAAGATTTGTCATCCCGCACGCAGCGCAGCGAAGATGCGGGACCTTGTTGGGCTTATTGCGCTGTAACACTCGAGCATCGCGCGCAAAATCTGAAACAGATTTTCTTGGGCCACGTATGCTCTATCTTAAAGTGCTAGATCGACCTGATGTGCTTTATAAATGAAGCACGGCGATCTAGAGGTCCCCGCTCTACGTTTCGCTCCGCTCAACTGCAGCGGGGAAGACATCGCTTTATATGTGATAGTTTTGCTGAGCGAAATTCACGCTTGACTCTTAAGTCTACATATGTAGCTATAAAAATATGAAACGCAACCGTCCGCTCTCCCCGCACGCCCAAGACCTGATCATCCAGTTGGCCATTCGTCCGGCGCAATGGTGCTATGGCTATGATCTCATGAAATCCACCGGCATCAAATCCGGCACATTGTATCCGATCCTGATGCGTCTAGACGAGCGCGGCTTGCTGGAGTCGCAGTGGCAAGAGGCAGAACAAATCGGCAAGCCCCCGCGCCACGCCTACCGCCTCACTGATGCCGGCCTAAAAATCGCCCACGAGATTGATAACGGTCGCCCTTCCCTTACCACCCTGAAGGAGCAAACTGCGTGAGCCGCCTCGTCATGAAACTCGCCATCGCTTTATTACCGCCCAGCCGCCGCGTTTGGGGTGAGGCGATGGCGGCGGAGTTTGCGCACTTGCGTGATGGGCGAAGCGGGTTTGCGCTCGGGTGTTTGGGGGCGAGTTTGAGGGAGAATGTAATGACGGGTGAAGGAGTGGCGCGGATTGGGTTTGGCCTGACAGCGATCTTTTTCGCTATCGTAACAGCGCTTTGGACCCAACAGATATTCAAAGTTCTATCTGATTATGATTTTGTAAAAGAACCGCAATTGATACAAGAGTTGGTTCTTGAGGGGTTCAATTTGTTCCCAATTGTGTTTGGCATTGCGGCGTTTAAGGCCATTTCTGCGCCGACCAACCGTCTTAATTTGGCAAATATCGGCTTCAAAACAACTTTGGCCTGCTTGTGGGTCGCTGGGGCACTACAGGCCTTTATGACGGCTGCATTGGTGTTCCTGTTGTCGAAGTTGGATGCCGTTCACCATCAGATGCTTTTCAATTCCATAGAATATGCCGTTTATGGTGGCGTTTTGTTCTTGAGCGTGGCGTGGTTTTCAAGGCACCATGCTCGCG
>JAYSRI010000267.1:0-3860 GCA_043721175.1 Alphaproteobacteria bacterium | reverse complement strand
AGCTTGCGGCAAAACCTTCGGCTCCATAGCAATATTGTTCACCAAGTGCATAAGACCTTGAAAGCGTAATCGCAGGAATGCAGCTCAGCACCGCTTGGGATGCAGGATTGATCGCATGGCCTGAAATATGGTGCGCGAGGCTGCTCGGCCTGCCCGAAAAACCTCTGATATGCAAAAATTCAGACATGCGGGGACCATCATTAACGGGGTAATTGTCCCACAAAAGTGGCTTGCGTCCCAATAATTGGGTCATCCGCGCCAAATGTCCGGGCGAGATTTCGCGTGAACAAACCTCCTCCCCTGTCCAATAAATATTGATGGAGGGATCAAGACCTGAGCCCAAGTCTGTCAGATAGTTTGGTGGGCATTTGCCAAATACCCGCTCCAGAACTGGATCGTCTGAGTAAAAACTAGGCGTGATGTTGAGTGCCAATTGCGGTGCGGTATCGCGCGCTAAATGGACAATCTCAATTTGGCGCGCCGCCAAATCCGGCAAATCCACGTGCATGTCGTCAAAAAAGATACCAAGGTCGGTTATGCCCAGTGAAACAAGGTCTTCAACCCTATTTACAAAGGCTTGGCGTAAATCGGTGTTGAAGTCATTAAAGGCTTCATAAGGGCTGAGGCCAACCCCAAAATCTACTCCTAAATCACAACAAAATTGCGCGAAAGCTTTTATCTGACTGGCTTGTTCAAGAGGATGGGGTTCAGTCCAGCGCCGTCTCAAGAAAGGATCTGCTTTGGGTGCGTAGTGATAAAAGTCATAGCCATAGGGCAAAAGTGTTTCCACGACTTTCCGGCGCTCGTCCCACGACCAAGGTCGCCCGAAGAAGCCTTCAATTATACCCAGCCTAACGCTCGTTGACGCCCCATTTTTAGTCATCACCACCTGCTTCGGCTCTGAATTGTGCAGTGCGTTGATCCTCGGCCGCCTTTTCAGCTGCTGGCAAACGGGCTGCGAGTTCTCGAGACTTTGCTGCCGCGTCCCTGTCGCCGCTGCGTCCGGCCAGTGAATACCAATAATAGGCTTCCCGTTCGGAGCGCGGCACGCCTAAGCCTTGCTCGGCCATCGCACCCAAGTTGAATTGACTATCGGCGACACCGCGATTGGCCGCACGGCGGAAACTATCGGCGGCTTTGTTCATATCGCGCGCCGGACCTTCGCCTTCAGCGTAATAGACGCCCATATTGTGCATCGCCTGTGAACTGCCGCGCGCTGCCGCTCGCTCTGTTAGCGACCGCGCTTGTGCGGCGTCACGTGTTACGCCTTCGCCGCGCTCATACATCTTGGCAAGACGATTGATCGAACGGGCGTCGCCAGTGTCAGCTGCCGCGCGCATGAGCGCCGCGGCACCCGCCGCATCGCCAGCTTGCTGTTTAGCCATCGCCTGATCATAGAGTTGGCGTGCATTTCCTGACGGCGCGGCACCGCCAGCTGTCGCGGGTCGCGCACTAGCAACCGCAACCCGGGGCGCGGTTGGGCGCTGTTGATTGGTTGCAACTTGTGTTGGTCGACCAGAAATAGGAGTGGCCGTTGCCGCATTTGGTGTTGCCGCTTTTGGAACAGCAATTTGGGGAATGCTGACAGGCCGAGTGGGCGGAGTGGCTGCTTGTCCGAAGGGAACCCGCACCGCCATGGGAGTGGTGGAGGCTACTGGTGTACGGGTTGGTGCTACTTGAGGACGCAGAGCTGGTTGCAATATCGGCGCTGCGATCTTTGCCGGTGGTGGTACATAGGCCGCCTTCAAAGCTGGTGCTTTGGCGTTGGGAACATAAACCGCTTTGGGCGCAGAGCTTGCAGGGGCGCCACTTTTAGCCACTGGCAAAGGCGTCAAAATCGGTGCCACTGTTGCAGCAGCGGCTGGTGTTTCTGCACTGGGAGTCAATGCAGGATCTTGTGGAGCTTCGACAGGCAATGCAGGCGACTGAACTAGTGCCGGCGGGACAGCCGTATTGAGGGCTGCTGGTTTTTCATTTTGCCCTGACTCTGATCCAAAGTGTCTCACAGCCAGAAGGCCTGTCGTTGCAACTAAAGCGGCGGCGGCGGCGATCCCAACGGGTGACAATTTAGCTTTTGGCTTCTCGGCTTTGTCTGTGTCAAAATTCAACCCGGACATTGAATTGGATTTTGACGCCTTCTTCGCGACAACTTTGGTTGGCTTTTTCTTCGCTAGCTTTTGCGCGTCACTGCTTTCCATCGCAGCGCGCGACGCGGCGTTACGTGCATTTGCTAGATAATCATTGCTGCTGCGCGACGTGCGGCTAGGCTCGGTCCAAGTTTCATTCAAATCGTCAGCGAATTCGTCAAATGCGTTGCTCTGGGACTTCGCGGCGGCACTTTGAACATTTGGTCCCGATGTTTCCATCGAGAACGGGTCTTCGTCAAAATCACTATCGCGTGACGAGCCGCCACCGAGACCATCAAGCCCAGCCTCATAGTTTTGAGTGGCGCTTATGCCATTATGGTCCGCTCCTGGAAACGGCGCACCAAAGCTGGTGCGGCGCGAACTGGCTTGATCGTCCGCTTGAGCAGGTGGCGCATCAAAAGCAAAGGCATCATGGCGAGCCTCTGACGTACTCCGGTCGGGAGACATTTCGAAGGCTGACGCGGGCGCGTAATCGCCTTGTGGCCCCATTGAAACGGTCTGATCACCGAATGAGACTGGCTCAGCATAAGACGAAAGATTATTTGCTTCTACTTGATCAAGGCGGTCAATCATCGTGTTGAAGTCGCGATGGAGGGGTGCCGAGACGGCCTTTGCACGGTCTTCAGCCGCGCGAATTTCTTGGCCAATTTGCGCCAAGCTGGCTTGCAAGTCCTGATGGCCGCGCGCTTCGCCATCTTCCATGCGAGTCACGAGATTCTGGGCGGTCTCATCTTGGCGCGCTTGTAGGCGTTGCGCCAGTTGCTCCATTTGCGAGGATACATTTTGAACAGCGTGTTGAGCGCGAGCTTCCGAAGCGTCGAGTTTCTCCGTTAGCGTTTGGGCCAGTTGCTGGATGTGGCCACCAGCTTGATCGAGTGCCGCCGCATCGCGGCGCTCCATCGACGCCATGCGGTTGTCAATTGCCCGACCCATTTGCGCCATTTCATTGCGCATCGCTGCGGCGATATCGACGGTTCCCCGCTCTTCAATCTCGCGTAGGCGTTGGTCCAATGAAATTGATGCACGCGCCATTTCCGCGCCAATTTTCTCTAGCGCTTCGCCATTGCGACGCTCGCTGACATCAAGTCGATCTGCCAATGCCTTGGCAATTTCCGCCATGCGGCCATCGACACCTGAAGCGATTGCAGTTTTGACTTCGTTAGTAAGCTCGCTGCGCGTCGCATCAATTTTATTGTCGAGGGTTTCAAGGCGACGTGTCAGCTCTTTATTCTTGGCTTCAAGTGCGCTCAAAAGCTCACGAGCTTCTTCTTGGCTATCAACATTCTCGAGTTGGACGAGGCGTGCCGACAAGTCGATGAGCGCTTCAACCAATCGCTCGTTTGTTGCTTGCGCCAAGGCTTCAGTCGCGGCAACACGCTGCGATACAATTCCTAAACCCTTGTCAACGCTTTCAATAGCTTGGGTGGTGACATCTTCCATCCCATTCAAGCGCTCACCCAATATGCCAACTTGGTCAGCCAAGCCGGTATCGTCTTGGTTTTGTTCAACCCCGGTTAAGCGTGCTGACAAATCGATCATCGCATCGGCAAAGCGAACACTTGTATCGCCTGCCATGGCTTCTGTGGACGCCAGACGCTGGGATATCAAACCAACGCTGGTGTCGAGGGTTTCTAAGGCTTCGTTGGTGACGTGTTCAATGTGCGCGACACGCTCAGTTAGACCCGTATCGTTGTTGAGTTTGGCTGTAGCCTC
>JAYSRI010000266.1:0-3864 GCA_043721175.1 Alphaproteobacteria bacterium | reverse complement strand
TCTCGCCGCCATGGTTCATCCCGATTTCAAAGACACCAAATCGCGCATCACCCGGCATACGCGCTAAAGTCAGCGGGACACCCCAATGATTATTGTAGGATTTGACAGACTTGTGCGTTTTAGCTGTGGCCTCCAAAGCCGCTGCGGTCATTTCCTTCACGGTCGTTTTACCGACTGAACCCGTGATTGCGACACGCGTGGCAATCACGTTTCGCCGCCGCGCTGCAGTCCCCAGATTTTCCAACGCGACCGTAGTATCAGGCACAATGAGCAATGGCGCGCCCTCATCGGCGCAACTTGCATCGCTCACCAATGCCGCACGAGCACCAGCAGCCAGCGCGCTTCGCACAAAAGCATGACCGTCGCGCTCAACCTTCAAAGCAATAAACATCTCGCCCTTGCTAACGGCACGGCTATCCAGCTCCAAGCCGTCAATCTGCCAACTGCCTCGTGCGATCCCATGCACAGCTTTGGCGGCATCTGATGAAGTCCATAATGGGTTAGTCAAGATGGCCGCCCCCCGCAAGTAAAGCTGCAGTTGCCGTATCTTGATCGGAAAACGGCAAAATGGTGCCATTGACCAATTGTCCAGTCTCGTGGCCTTTCCCGGCGATCAACAAACAATCGCCTTTCTCCAACAGGGCAACGCCTTTGGCGATAGCGTGTCCACGATCACCAATTTCAAAGGCATCCTGGCACCCTACAAGAACTTCTTTCCGGATGGTGGCACTGTCTTCGGTTCGGGGATTGTCATCTGTTACGATAACGATGTCGGCATATTTGGCAGCTAGCGCACCCATTAACGGGCGCTTGGTTTTATCGCGATCCCCGCCACATCCAAACACGAGTATAATCCGGCCCGGTGCATGGGGACGAGCAGCGCGCAGCAACACATCAAGCCCGTCAGGTGTATGGGCATAATCAACAAAGACGTGCGCGCCCTGAGCTGTGGCACCAATATGTTCCATCCGACCCTTAACTGTTTTAAGGCCCGCAAGCGCTTCAAAAACAGTTTGGGGTTGTTCACCAAGCGATAAAGCAAAGCCCGCAGCCATTACGGCATTGAGCGCTTGAAACTCACCAATCAAGGGAATTTCAACGGGATAAGTCTTACCAGCGAAACGCAAATCCACACGTTGGCTGGCAGGCTTTGGCCAGAGCTCGACGATTTTGAGATAGTCACCGCGCCAACCAACCAGCTTCAGATCAAGACCTTTGGCAATCGCTGCCGCTTCAAACGGAGCTGCTTCAATAGCGTCGGCATTGACAATGGCAGGTTGTCCTTGGGTCAAAAGGTCGTTGAACAGACGTAGCTTTGCTTCCTTATACCCCGCCATCGTGAGGTGGTAATCAAGGTGATCTTGCGTCAGATTTGAAAACCCGCCTGCGGCTAGACAAACGCCGTGCATACGCCGTTGATCAAGTGCGTGGGACGAGCTTTCCATCGCGATGTGGGTAATGCCGTCATCGGCCAAGCCTTGCAATGTGGCGTGCAATGAGATCGGATCGGGCGTCGTAAAACCTAAATCAATCCGCCCCTTAGGCCCGATGGCACCCAATGTACCAACGCTGGCGGCTGCACGCCCTGCGTGGGTCCAGATTTGGCGTAAGAAATCAACGGTTGAACTTTTTCCGTTGGTCCCTGTGACAGCGATTATTGTTTGTGGCTGACGGGGATAAAATCGTGCTGCCGCCTTGGATAAAGCGTCACGTGCGTTTTCCACAACGATCACAGGCACTTTCAATTCAGGCAGAGGTGCCTGTGTCAAAATCGCGACAGCCCCTGCCTTGATTGCCTGATCAACAAAAGCCCGGCCATCGGCGAGCGTGCCAGTTAGGGCCGCAAATAGATCGCCAGCTTTGGTTTTCCGGCTATCCGATGACAGGCCAGAAACGACGAGCGCAGCTTCTGGGTGGTCCGCTGTAAGATTGAGTAAATCACCGAGTTTCATTGCGCCTCCAGAGTCGCATTCTGCGAACGGGGGTTATTTGATTGGGTGGCGGGCGCAATTGTTGCGGCGCGCTGACTGGCACTTTTAGGCGCATCTGCCAAAGCCAACGTGCGCGTCGGCACGATGCCCAACAAGGGTGCGGCACGCTCGACAATTCGCGCTACCGATGGAGCCGCCGTCATACCAGCAGTTGCGATACCGCCCGTATCAATTGAGCCTTTAGGCTCGTCCAAAAGTATCAGGATCGAATAGCGCGGATCGTTGGCCGGGAAAACGCCTGCAAAGCTAGATACCCGGCGATTGGCATCATAGCCATTAGGTCCAGCCTTTTCGCCAGTGCCTGTCTTGCCCGCAACCAAATAACCAAGTGCGTCAGCACGGCGGCCGGTACCTTCGGTCACAACACGGCGCATCAGCCCGACCAAGGTGGTTGATGTCTCTGCCGACAAAACCTTGCGTGAGTTAACCGGACTTGCGGCATCACGCGCCAAAAACGTCGGTCGCACATAATTGCCGCCATTTGAAACCGCACCGTAAGCTGCCGCGACAGCCATCGGAGACACCGCAATACCATGTCCATAAGAAACTGTTGCCGCTGCAATATCACTCCATTTAGCGGGCAAAAGGGGGCGCGCGCTTTCGGCCAATTCGCCACCAGATGCCTCCATCAATCCAATGCGGTTAAAAAACTCCCGCACTCGGGTGGTGCCAACAGATCGCGCGATCCGTGCTGTTCCAATGTTGGACGAATGGGACAAAATCTCGACCACCGACATCATTTTGTTCTGACCGTGAAAATCGTGGATGGTTTCTTCACCGATGCGCATTGGTGCACGCGCATCAAACATGGTGTCGGGCGTGATCACTTTATCTTCTAGCCCGATTGCAACAGTGAAGACCTTAAAGGTTGAGCCCATTTCGTAGCGCGAGTTGGTCACGCGGTTGTTCTGCTCGTTGAATGTATTGGATTCAGGCTTATGGGGGTCCATGAACGGCCACGATGCCGACGCGATGACTTCACCGGTACGCACATCCATCACAATGCCAGCCCCACCGATTGCTCGCTGTTGGGTGACTTCACGCGCCAATTCCGTTTCGACCAAATATTGCACACGGCTATCAATCGAGAGCTTCAAAGGTTGGTTGTTATCGCCAGTCATCAGGCGATCATTCATCGCCTTTTCCATGCCATTGATACCATTGCCATTAGGCTGAATCGAACCCAGCACATGCCCTGCCAATCGCCCCATCGGATAAACGCGGTCAGACTCTTCCACAAATTCAAGGCCCGGTTGTGCCAAAAGCCAAACCGCTTGCTTTTGTTTTGGTGTCAGCCGCCGCTTGACCCAAACAAATCTGGAGCGGCTCGATAACTTTTCCACCAGTTCGGCTTCGTTGAGATCAGGGAATATAGTTCGTAACGCCTTGGCGGTTTCAACCGGATCCCAAATTCGCTTTGGGTCTGCATAGAGTGAATGCGCCACAAGACTGGTTGCCAGCAATTGGCCGTTGCGGTCGACAATATCGGCACGCTTGGACGGCGGGATTGCTTCAGCGCGTGCCGCTGTTGCAGCTTCATCGACAGGGCGGAAAAGGCCGATTTGCACTGCCCGCGCGCTTAAAGCCAAAAAGCCAACACAGAACATCAACGACAACACAAGAGTTCGCCCGCGCGCCGTGGCCATCCCACCTTGATCGCGTGGCTCGGCGCGGGGCCATTCTGGGTTTGGTTGGCCAGAATTTGGTTGCCCAAAATTTAGCTGTTCAGGGTTATTGGCCAGCTTGGTCATTGTGCTGGCTCCTGATTTTGCTTTGCAATAGGAGCAGCGCCAAGTGGTGGCTCGCCAATCGGCGCAATTGTATCAAGGTCGTCCAAGCTGGCTGTCTTTTCCGCAGTAACTGGCACCATGCC
>JAYSRI010000265.1:0-3872 GCA_043721175.1 Alphaproteobacteria bacterium | reverse complement strand
CATTGCGCTTGAGTGATAAACAAACAGGCGCGGCAGATACATTAGACCTGCCATCCAAGCGATCACGGCAATCAAATGGAAAGCACGGATCACTTCATAATGGGCAGTGACCCAAGCGCTCATGCTTTGCATCCCCCTTCATATCCGCGCGGGCAAGCGGGGCAGGCGACAACGCAACCACCTTGGCGAATAGCGACAATATCTTGGTTGCTGACAATCAGGTCAGTCGCGATTTTTGCTAGCTCGCTGATGAACTCCATGCGCGTACCAAGTGCGGGGGCTCGCCAATAAAAAGGCACGCCTGTTGCATGGGCTTTTTCGGCGTATTCTTCATCAAGCTCAACAAGGGTTTCGATATGCTCGGATACAAAGGCGATTGGCACGACAATAACGCCGATCTGATCGACGGCGGCGCGGTCAATCTCAACCTCGGTTGATGGCCCAATCCACTTCATCGGGCCAACGCGCGATTGGTAACAAATGGCGTGATCGAAACTATCTGGCAACAATGGCTTTAGTGCTGCCACTGTTTCTTCCACTTGCTTTTGATAGGGGTCGCCGTCGGCAATTACCTTCTCTGGAAGTCCGTGAGCCGACCATAAAACGCGGACCTTTTGTGGAGAACCACCATGTTGCCATGTCTCTAGCACCGCGTTGGCATGGGCCGCTATAAAACCCGGGGCGTCTGGATAGCAACACACAAGTTTGGCAGGGCCACCACCCGCTTCATGCCAGGCTTTGAGAGAGCTATCAGTCGTGGTGGTTGAAAACTGAGGATACAACGGCAGCAATATTGTGTGATCGGGCGCAAATGCCTTTACATCGCGCACGGCATCACTTGTGAAAGGCTTCCAATAACGCATCGCGAGAAAGGCTTTGACTTCTGCAGTTTCATAGCCGGGGACGGCTTTGACTGCGGCCTCGAGAGCGCGAGCTTGCTTGGTGCTTTCGGGAACCAACGGTGAGCCACCACCCATCTTTGCATAATTGGCCCGCGCCGATTTAGCGCGTGTATGTGATATAAATCGCGCTAACGCCCAGCGGATAGGTCCTGGTACCCGAATAATCGCCGGATCAGAAAACAGATTTTGCAAAAAGGGCTGAACAGAGGCTTGATCATCTGGCCCCCCTAAATTGAACAACACAATAGCAATTTTTTGCCCCATGACTATAAACCTTTAACCCGTTTCATCACCATCTCGACGTTGGCGATAGGTGTTTGTGGCACAACGCCATGCCCCAAATTAAAGATATGTGGTCCTGTAGCGGCGGCGGCAAGAATATTATCCACTGCGGTTTCTAAGGCAACGCCTCCACTGACCAAGGCCATTGGGTCAAGATTACCCTGCAAGCAGATATTGGGACCGACTGCTGTACGTGCTGCTTGCAGGTCAGCTGCGATATCAAGACCGGCACCATTGACGCCCGTCGCTGCAACAAAAGCACCGATACGATGACCGGCACCACGAGGAAAACCAATGATTGGCGCGTTCGGAATTTCCGCACGTATTAAAGCAACGACTTTGGCGATAGGTCTCAAAACCAGCCGATCAAATAGCGGCGCAGGTAAATCTTCCGCCCACGATTCAAAAATCTGAACGCCATCAGCACCGGCACGCAATTGTGATATCAAATGACGAGACACACTGATTGCGAGGATGTTGAGTAAGTTATCGACCATCTCTGGGTTCTGATATGCAAAGGCACGGGCGTGATCACGCTGCCCTCCTCGTCCTTGAATCATATAGGTGGCTAACGTCCAAGGTGCGCCAGCAAAGCCTAGTAATGCTTTTTCTGGTGACAAAGTACCTCTGACCCGCTCAAGAGCTTCATAGACTGGCGCTAGTCGTGCATCCTGATGTGTCATCGATAATTTTGCAATGTCGCTTGCACCATCAAGCGGCGTTAGCAGCGGTCCTTCACCTTCAGCGAAACGGACCTCACGACCCAGTGCATGGGGAATCACGAGGATGTCAGAAAAAATAATCGCCGCATCGACAGGATAACGTCGTATCGGTTGCAGTGTTGCTTCTGCGGCGGCGGCTGGGGCGTAACAGAAATCAAGGAAAGATTTGTTGCGTGCGCGCAATTCCTTATATTCCGGCAAATGACGCCCTGCTTGGCGCATGAGCCAGATCGGCGGCCGTTCTTGTTGCTCACCCAATAATGTCCGTATCAAAACAGGCTTTGTTGGTAATAAGCTATTGTCGGTATTGGCAGCCAAGATCAATTGCTTTCTCTTAGTAAGATAAAGAATCTTAAGTAGGTAGATAGTAATGCTGTGGATGAAAGTGTTGGTCAGCCACAATCGAGGTTCTCATGCGCGCACTTAGGTCATTTATGCCGACTTTTCCACTGGTTACACACAATAGACACACCTAAAAAACAGCAGCGATTCAGAGGTTGGATGGCTGTGATGTCTTTTCTGGATAGAATTTTGGTTACCAACAATAGTTTTTACGAGCCTGTGTATGTTCGCCCTTGGTTCCGTTGAAGCAATTGAACATAGTTAACAGCAGCTAAATTTTAGAACTGATCAACGCGTAAAGAGCTGCGATTTCGTGGCAGCGTTTCCGTTTGAATTAACACTTTATTAACAGTTTGACGCTTTCCACAAACGCTTTTTCATGATGATCTGGCTTGATCAAATCTATTGCGTCGGCCATCACAAGCTATGCGCCCATCGACATTTCTCAACGTCCACTTAGTTTCCGATAGTACAGGGGAAACGCTCAATGCTGTATTGCGTGCAGTGGCACCCTTGTTTGAAGGGGTAACACCTCTCGAGCATTCCTACTATCTCGTGCGATCAAAGCGCCAGCTTGAGAAGGTTTTGAGCGAGGTAACGTCGTTTCCAGGCGTTGTGCTGTTTACAATTGCGTCTCATGAGTTGCGGGACATTTTAGTTGAACATTGTAAAATGCTCAACATCCCAGCTCTGCCATTGCTGGATCAGGTTTTGACTATGTGGGAGCATCATCTGAAGGTGCGTGCCGGAGAAAAAACGGGATCTAAACAAGCGCTTGATGAAAATTACTTCAAGCGCATTGATGCCTTGAACTTCACCATGGCTCACGATGATGGCCAATTGGTACCAGAATTTCATCAAGCGGATGTTGTGCTTGTTGGCGTCAGTCGGACATCAAAGACGCCGACATCGATTTATCTTGCCAATCGGGGCATTCGAACAGCCAATTTTCCCCTTGTTCCCAAAGCACCAATTCCCCAGCATCTGCTTAACTTGAATGGGCCATTGGTGGTCGGACTAAAGGTCGCGCCAGATCGCTTGATTGCTATTCGGCGAAACCGACTGTTGTCGCTCAATGCCGAAGCAACCAGTGAGTATGTCGACGAAGATGCGGTCCGTGAAGAAATAACTGATGCGAATAGATTGTTTGAACGACAAAACTGGCCGGTAATTGATGTTTCAAGACGGTCGATTGAAGAAACATCAGCGGCTATTTTGAATCTGCTAGCCGAGCGCGCGGAGCAAAATTGACCATGCTAACACTCGCCTCAACCAGTTTGATACGCCAACAATTATTGACCAATGCAGGCGTCAAGTTCGTGGCAATTGGTTCAAATGTCGATGAAGATGCGATTAAAAATACCATGCGGGCAGTAGGCGCAACTCCGCGTGATATCGCTGATAAATTGGCCGAAGCAAAAGCCGTAAAAGTTTCTGCCGTCACGTCCGGCCTTGTGCTTGGTTGCGATCAGATCCTCGCTTTTGAAGGTCAGCCTTTTGATAAGGTGGGCACTGTAGAGCAAGCGCGCGCGCGTCTACAATTGTTGCGCAATAAGACTCATAGTCTGGAGTGCGCGGTTGTAATGGCTCAAAATGGGGTGCCCATCTGGCGGCTTGTCAAAAC
>JAYSRI010000264.1:0-3874 GCA_043721175.1 Alphaproteobacteria bacterium | reverse complement strand
CACAAGCTAACATGTGGCCGTGATCTCGGTAGCCTGTGATAACCTGATCGCCCTTTTTTTGGGCTGCCTGCATACCTGTAACGACTGCTTCCTGGCCGATGTACAAATGGCAAAAGCCCGCGATCAGACCCATCCCGTACAACTGCCCAGCACGTTCCTCAAAACGGCGAATGAGCAACATGTCGTGGTAATATTTCAAGCACGCTTCGCGCGTCGCCTGATTTGTTTGAGCTGCCAGATTGGCTTGAGCTAATTGTGACGCTTTTTTTGCGGCCATGTCTCAACGATATCCCCGATGCGTCACACACCTTTAGGCAGAACCATGCCGCGCGTAAAGTTGCGTTCAGGGGTTGGTGGTCTGCACAGATGCATCAACAACAGTTGGCAGCACCGTTTTTGGTAACACAATGACAATATCTTGCGGCGAAGTCAGCCGAAGCTGGGCGAAGGCAAGCTCTTCAACCGCATCGGCATCGACGTGGCCCGGCTGCAAATTTTTAACGCGCGCCTCTAAAATTTGTCGGCGTGCAACCAATTGGTCGCGTTCCACAATCAGTTGATCGGCGCGCTGAACATAACCTCGCCATGACAGCAAACCTTGTTGCCCGACAAAAAAGTGGACAGCAAAGTAAACAAGGCCAACCGAAAAGATAAATGTAGAAATGCGTAACCCGCGCAGATATCCCAACTCACCCTCCCTGATTTTGGCGTCGCAGTCTATGATACCAGTGCCAAAATAGAGTGAATGAAGGGTTACTTTTTGTTGGTCTGCAAACGGCGAATCAGCCTTGGTTTGATTTTGGCTGTGCGCACATCGCAAAAGCTAGAAAGTCCATCCAGCCTGAACCAAAGGCCCTGCCTTCGCCCGAAACATCGAGTTGCTTGAGTCGGTTGACTTCACGTTGTCGAACCTGACGATCTTCACTCACGGCCCAACGCAGGCGCTCAAGCGCATAGATTGGTGCTTCTTGTTCGCGCTCGATGCAATCGAGCATATGTGCAAGACGGTTCATCATATTGTGTCCCCCGACCGATCCATCATGACTGATAGCTCGTGGCGACAGCCTAATTGAAAACACTAAATACCGCGTAAAGTTGATACGACAAATCCAACCAAAATGAACAACGTTCAGATTTTATCGCCGAATTTTCAGCGCGCCGTGCCCAGCATATACGCCTTGGCCTTCCAGCATTTCCTCAATGCGGATAAGTTGATTATATTTTGCTGTGCGATCAGAGCGCGCGAGCGAGCCGGTTTTGATCTGGCCACAATTGGTTGCAACGGCCAAATCCGCAATGGTGGAATCCTCTGTTTCTCCAGAACGGTGCGACATGACACTGGTGTAGCAGTTCCGGTGTGCAATTTCCACGGCATCGAGCGTTTCAGATAAAGTACCGATTTGGTTGACTTTAATGAGGATCGAATTGCCGAGCCCGCGCTTGATGCCGTCTTGTAGCCGTGCGGGATTGGTTACAAACAAATCATCACCTACTAATTGGCACTTATTGCCCAATGCCTGGGTCAATGCCAACCAGCCTTCAAAATCATCTTCCGACATGCCGTCTTCAATCGACACAATCGGGAATTTCGCCGCCAGACCTTCTAGCCAGCGCGCCATTTCCTGTGGCCCAAGGACCTTGCCTTCGCCTTTCATAGTGTATTTGCCGTCGTTGAAAAACTCAGTCGCCGCGCAATCAAGCGCCAGTGCAACATCTTCACCAGGCTTGTAGCCTGCTTTTTCAATCGCCGACATGATCAAGGACAACGCCTCCTCTGCGCCCGACAAATTTGGCGCAAAGCCGCCTTCGTCGCCGACATTTGTATTATGCCCAGCGTCCTTGAGGAGCTTTTTGAGTGTGTGGAAAATTTCTGACCCTGTGCGCACCGCCTCGCTAAAGGTATCAGCACCCAACGGCATAATCATAAATTCTTGAATATCGATTGGATTGTCGGCGTGCATGCCGCCATTGATGATATTCATCATCGGCACTGGCAGGACGCGAGCACTGACCCCGCCGACATATTTGTATAGAGGTTGAGACGCAGCGGCGGCGGCGGCCTTTGCTACAGCCAACGACACCCCTAAAATCGCATTGGCACCAAGGCGAGATTTGTTCGCTGTGCCATCCAGTTCAATCAGCATCTCGTCAATATGGCGCTGGTCTTCGGCTTCAAATCCTTCAAGGGTTTCAAAAATCTCGCCGTTGACCGATTCTACTGCATCCAGAACACCTTTGCCCATATAACGCGCCATATCGCCGTCACGGCGCTCGACCGCTTCATGAGCCCCAGTTGACGCTCCAGATGGCACAGCGGCACGACCAAACGAACCGTCTTCAAGAACCACATCGACTTCAATGGTCGGATTGCCACGGCTATCGAGAATTTCGCGGCCAATAATATCAATAATCGCGGTCATGACAGGTCACTCCGTGGGCTACACTGATGGGTTAGTTGAAATCTGCGTCCAATTACGGACTGGCAAGTTCTGCTAGCCCGCATCGCATCAAAATGCCAGTCCCGAAGGCTTTAATTTTTCCAGCGCCTTGAGGCCAATCAAAATGACTTTCATCATCACTGTTGGCAGCGCCACCTCACTGAGGTCGCTTGGATGAATCCGGCGTTGATGGCTTTGCTCGCTACCGCGCGTCGTTGTGGCAAGTGAATAGACGTCGATACGAAGGTCAATGTGAGTAAAAATGTGACGAACTTGCCCTGCCCCTTGCCATGCCGCGTTTGGCAGTGGCGCGCCGAGCAACGCCTCCTGCCGCGACCAAGGTTGCGCCCGCCAAAGCGTGTTTGGGACCTCCAGCATGCCAGCCAGCAGACCGCTGTCTGGCCGTGTTGCCACCAAGATGCCGTCTGGATCAAGATGCACGAACGCTGCGGCGTATAAAAGTGCTTTTTGCTTTTTCTGTGCCTTGCGCGGAAAGGTCTCGACATCGGTTTGACCATTTGAAAGGCACGCTTTTTGCCATGGGCACTCTTGGCATTTGGGCTGACGCGGTGTGCAGATCGTGGAGCCCAAGTCCATTAGCGCTTGGGCAAAATCGCCGGCACGATGTTGATCTTGAAATTGTGCGGCGGCCTCTCTAAAAACCGGTTTTGCGGCTGGCAACTGCGCTTGGATGCGAAGCAAGCGTGACAATACCCGCTCCACATTGCCATCAACGGGCATAGCTGGCTGGTCAAAGGCAATCGCGGCAATCGCAGCTGCTGTGTAGGGGCCGATGCCGGGAAGTTGCGCCAAGCAATTAAGGGTACGAGGAAAGCCGCCTTGCTCCACGACAGATTGCGCGCACTTATGCAGATTTCGCCCGCGTGCATAATATCCAAGCCCTGCCCAACGCCCTAAAACGGCATCAATGGGTGCGGCAGCTAGCGCCTGCACGTCCGGGAATGCTTTCAGAAACCTTTCAAAATACGGCTTGACGGTTGCAATTGTCGTTTGCTGTAGCATGATCTCGGACAGCCAAACACGGTAAGGGTCGGGCTTGATACCTGTCGCGCGGTCAGCTGGCAAAACCCGCCAAGGCAATGTGCGGGCATGCTGATCATACCATTCTAATAACAGGAGGCGTAGCGCCTGGTTGGCTGTTGTCGTCATGAGTTTGACGTTACCCGATCAAGAACATCGCGCCACCCCCTCGCACGACATAAGTTCTTGGGCTAGGCTATGATCATGCCACCACGACCGCCATCTTTCACCAGACTTAAGCCCGCACTCGATCCCCATACCGAGAGCGTTGCGGCGGCGTGGCTGACGGGACGACGCGGTAAGCCCCAATGGGCAGGGCCACCGAGTTTGGCGCGTTTGGCCGCAAAAATATTACCTCAAAACGAGCGCGGTGGCGGGGTTGGAATTGCTCAGTT
>JAYSRI010000263.1:0-3875 GCA_043721175.1 Alphaproteobacteria bacterium | reverse complement strand
ACTTGGTGATGCGATTGACGAAATTGCCCAACACATTTGCCAGATCGGAGTTAACCGCCGCTTGCAGCCCTTCTAAAGTAAAGGCCGCATCCGCACTTTCCGGCGCATTGGCCATCAGATACCAGCGCCAATAATCCCCGCTGAGCAACTCCAGCGCTTGATCCATAAAGATGCCGCGCTTGCCACTGGTCGAGAACTTGCCGCCATACCAAGTCACCCAGTTAAACGCTTTGAGGCGGTCTACCAGCTTCCAAGGTTCGCCACTACCAAGTATGGTGACGGGGAACGAGACAGTATGAAACGCCACATTATCCTTGCCCATCACCTGGATATAGGTGACATCCTCCGCCCCTTGATCGGTGCGCCACCAGCGTGCCCAGTCAGTGTTATTGGCGTCCGCCCATTCCTTGGTGGCACCAATGTATTCAACAGGTGCATCAAACCAAACGTAAAATACTTTCTCGTCAAAGCCAGTTCGCACGTTGCCATCCGCCGTTGTAACAGGGATACCCCAGGACAAATCCCGCGTTATCGCCCGGTCTAGCAAACCCTCGTCCAGCCATTTATAGGCGATAGAACGGGCCAAATGGGGCCAGTCGGACGCGCCATCGACCCAAGCGCGCACTTTTTCGGCCATCAATGGCTGTCGCAAAAACAAATGCGCAGTATCGCGCACTTCGATGTTGGTCGATCCCGAAATCTTGGAGCGCGGATTAATCAGTTCGGTGGGGTCCAGCAACGAGCCACAATTATCGCACTGATCGCCACGTGCGTCTTCAAACCCGCATTTGGGGCAGGTGCCCTCGACATAACGGTCAGGCAAAAACCGGGTATCATCGACGCTGTACACTTGCTTGCTGACCCTCTCTTCCAGCAAGCCAGCCGCTTCAAGTTTGTGTGCAAAATGTTGCGTGAAAGCGCGGTTTTGATCGCTGGAGGAGCGGCCAAAGTGGTCAAACGACAGGTTAAAACCTTGCCCTGCATCGCGCTGGATTTTGTATTGGGCATCACAATAAGTGCGCACATCGACGCCTGCTTCGCCAGCCGCCAATTCAGCAGGTGTGCCATGTTCATCTGTGGCGCAGATGAACAACACTTCGTGGCCCTGCAACCGCCTAAAACGCGCTTGAACATCAGCGGGCAACATTGATCCCGCCAGATTGCCAAGATGCTTGATACCGTTAATGTAAGGGAGAGCGGAGGTGATGAGAAAACGAGCCATGGTCCTATCTAGGCGATTTGCGCGCCCACTCAAACCCCGCACTGGCGTTATCGCGCAAAGCCTATACAGTTGTAACACGAAAAGCAGTTGAGGGGGAAAAAGTGACACCAGATCTTTATACGGTTGCAGGCGTGCTCGTACTGACACTGGTACAAATTCTAGCGTTTGATTTCGCACACACGGGTCAATATGGCCTGAAATGGAACATGAGCCCACGCGATCAGGCCGACATGCCGCCATTGTCGGACATGGCAAAGCGTCTAGATCGGGCACAGGCCAATTTGTATGAAACCATGCCGATCTTCATTGGTGCCGTGCTGGTTGCTCATATTTCAGGACGGGCAGACGCACTTACCGCGCTCGGCGCGCACCTATATTTATTCGGCCGCGTCCTTTACGTGCCTCTATATGCTTTTGGTCTGTCACCTTGGCGTTCACTGGTTTGGGTTGCCAGCTTTGTTGGCTTACTCATGATTATTTGGCGACTGTTCTTTTGACCACCTTTGTCGGGCGCTAGATTATTTATCCAATCGATCACCGACAATCTTCACAATATCGCCCATAATTTCAGTGATCTTGAAGTCCTTGGGCGTATAAACGGCTGCGACGCCAAATTGTTTGAGCGCGCGAGCATCCTCAGGCGGGATGATGCCGCCCACTACTATAGGGATATGGCCAAGGTCAGCAGCGCGCATCCGGGCAACAACATCACGGACAAGATCAAGGTGGCTGCCGGATAGAATTGATAAGCCCACCGCATGGGCCTTCTTCTCAACCGCACTGGCGACGATATCTTCAGGCGTCATGCGGATCCCCTCATATGTGACGTCCATACCGACTGCTCGGGCGCGGGTGGCAATTTGTTCAGCCCCGTTGGAATGACCGTCAAGACCGGGCTTACCGACTAAAAATGATAGGCGACGACCAAGGCGTTCACTGAGTGCGTCAACATCTTTGGCAACGGCGGCAATGTCTTCGCCCTCAATGTTCACCAACATGGCAACGCCCGTTGGCGCACGGTACTCGCCGTAAACTTGGCGTAATAATGCGCCCCATTCGCCTGTCGTCACGCCAGCTTTGGCACAAGCAATAGAGGGTTCCATGATGTTGTCATTGTTTCGGGCCGCCGCCTCCAAGTCTGCCAACGCGACACCAACAGCAGCGGCATCGCGCGCATTGCGCCACACGGTTAAACGCTTGATGTGTTCTCCCTCCACCATGGGGTCGACAGTCTGAATAAAGCCTTCACTGGCCGACAGCGGCGATTCTGCCGTTGTCTCCCAACGATTGACGCCAACAACAGTTTGCCCGCCACCTTCAATGCTGAGCAAGCGGTCGCGATTAGACGCAACAAGGCCTTCTTTCATGTAAGACACTGCCGCAATAGCCCCACCCATCGCGTCAATCTTGGCAAGCTCAGCGCGGGCATTGGCGCACAGTTCGGTGACCTTAGCCTCCACGACGTAACTACCAGCGAACAAATCTTCATATTCAAGAAGATCGGTTTCATAAGCAAGGATTTGCTGGAGACGCAGACTCCACTGCTGATCCCATGGGCGAGGCAAACCAAGGGCTTCATTCCATGCTGGCAATTGCACAGCTCGCGCACGGGCATCCTTGCTCATGGTCACGGCGAGGGTTTCCAGCAAAATCCGATAGACGTTGTTCTCCGGCTGCGGCTCAGTCAGCCCCAATGAATTGACCTGAACACCATAGCGAAAGCGCCGCATAGCAGGGTCTTTGACACTATAACGGTCGCGGCATATCTCATCCCACAGCACATTGAATGCCCGCATCTTACAAAGCTCGGTGACAAAACGAATGCCCGCATTCACAAAAAAACTGATCCGGCCAACGACAGCGGGAAAGTCGCCCTCAATCACTTGGCCTTGAGCCTTCACTTCATCCAGCACAGCAATAGCCGTCGCGAGCGCAAACGCCAGCTCTTGCTCCGGCGTAGCACCTGCTTCTTGTAAGTGATATGAGCACACATTCATTGGGTTGAATTTCGGCGTTTCTTTCAAGCACCATGCAATTGTATCGGCCGTTAATTTTAGGCTGGGTGCAGGCGGGAACACATAGGTTCCACGCGAGAGATATTCCTTGATGAGATCGTTCTGAGTTGTACCTTGCAGCTTTTTACGGTCCGCCCCCTGTTCGTCAGCCAGCGCTACATAAAGCGCTAGCATCCACGCAGCGGGCGCATTGATCGTCATGGACGTATTCATTGTCTCTAGCGGAATGTCCTTGAATAAGGCGCGCATATCACCAAGGTGACTAACTGGCACCCCCACCTTACCAACTTCGCCCTTGGCAAGAATATGGTCAGACTCGTAAGCAGTCTGCGTCGGCAAATCGAACGCAACCGAAAGCCCTGTTTGCCCCGCTGCCAAATTAGCGCGGTATAGCTCATTGGATTTTTCAGCGGTCGAGTGTCCCGCATACGTTCGGAATATCCAAGGCTTGTCGGGCGCGTGCTGAAAGGGTTTGTCGGTCATTGATGTCATTCCTGTTGCACATGCGAGATGGCATGACAGCGCTAGACTCTGCAAGCGGGTTGTTGCATTCAAACGTTTGTCAGTTGAAACCGTCGGTCCTTGTGCATGCCCTTTGCCTTAACAATTCTGCCATGGTCGCCAATCCTCGCCACCGC
>JAYSRI010000262.1:0-1567 GCA_043721175.1 Alphaproteobacteria bacterium | reverse complement strand
TGCAATTGGGCACGCACTGGTACTGCGATCTCGGCTGCACCTGTCGGCGTCGGCGCGCGCTGGTCGGCTGCAAAGTCGATCAGTGTGGTGTCTGTTTCATGACCAATCGCGGAAATCAGCGGGATGGAACTGTTAGCTGCCGCGCGAACAACTACTTCTTCATTAAACGCCCAAAGGTCTTCAATTGAACCACCGCCACGTGCGACAATGATCAGATCAGGGCGTGGAATAGCACCGCCAATGGTAATGGCGTTAAAACCAGCAATGGCGCGTGCCACTTGATCGGCCGCTTTATCGCCTTGCACTAGTACTGGCCACAAAAGTACGTGGGTTGGAAACCGATCGGACAGGCGGTGCAAAATGTCTTGAATGACGGCACCGGTAGGACTTGTAACAACGCCAATTACCGCAGGCAAAAAGGGCAAGGCGCGTTTGCGTTCTGAATTGAATAAACCCTCGGCGGCCAAGCGCTTTTTGCGTTCTTCCAATTGCGCCAACAGCGCGCCAACACCAGCAGGCTCAAGACGGTCGATGATGAGCTGATATTTTGAGGAACCGGGAAACGAACTTATTTTTCCCGTCGCGATAACTTCCATACCTTCGTCGAGCCGAAACTTTAGGCTCGACGCAACACCCTTCCACATTACGGCAGATAACACAGCGTTGGCGTCTTTGAGGTCGACGTAAACGTGGCCTGATCGCGCAATCGTAATACGCCCCATTTCGCCGCGTACCCGCACATTGCCAAAATCATCCTCCAACTTCCGCTTAATCGAAGCGGAGAGTTCAGAAACAGAAAATTCAGGTGCATTGGTTGCGATATTGACCATAACAAAAACTTAAAGCGTTCTGGGCTAGCGCGAAAGAGGGCAATTGCTGGATATCGAGCAACTCGGCAAAGATGAAGAAAGCCTCATACTCTTCACAAACGCGTGATCGGGGGTGTCCATGCGGAAGGGAGTCTGTAGAAAGGAGCCTGGGGTTGTCGTACTTTCACAAGGACGACTAACATGAAGTTTCGACCCACCAGCAGCAAATTCGCGTTATCAATGGGAGCGACAGGCATTCTGATCGCGGCGAGCCTGACAAATACAAGCCAAGCTGGACCTGCGCGGCCAAATCACACGTCAGTACCGACGTCGCAACCGTCTTCAGCGGTCGAGAGCCGCGCCGCAACAGAGGCGGTACAAAATAGGTCCGCGCCTGCCACATCAGGAACCGTACTCGAAGTAGCAACCCAAGCCGGACAATTCACGACATTGGTAGCCGCAATCGAAGCCGCCGGACTAACTCAAACACTCAACGGCGCAGGGCCATTTACAATCTTTGCACCATCGGATGCAGCGTTTTCAAAACTGCCTGCGGGTACAGTCGAGAATTTGCTGATGCCAGAGAATAAAGCCAAACTGGCAGCCATTCTCAGCTATCATGTTGTTCCCGGCCGTCTTGCTAGCTCGGCGCTGTCGGGGATCACAGCTACACCAGCGACGGTCCAAGGCGGCACCTTGACAATTGACACTGCCCTTGGCGTGAAAGTCGGAGGCGCGACAGTAACAAGCGCGGACAT
>JAYSRI010000261.1:0-1569 GCA_043721175.1 Alphaproteobacteria bacterium | reverse complement strand
AGCCCCAAAGGCCAAACTTGGTGCCCAAAGCCGCCGCAGCAAACCAAATTGGCACAAACACAGCGAGCACAGTCCCCGCCAACACAAAGGCGTCTCGGACTTTGACGGCGCGGGATTTAGTTTCAGTCATTGGTCAATTCGCTTTCATGGAGCGCGGCATACCAATGCCGCAATAACAGAAAAGAACGGCACAGGAGTGCCGCACTCCGATAGCTCTTAAGCCGCCGTTGGCAATTTATAATCGGCAAACGTCGCGCGCAAGGCCAGTTTATTGATCTTGCCAGTCGCTCCCAACGGGATGGTCTCGACAAACTGAACATCGTCAGGCGTCCACCATTTGGCGATTTTACCATCAAGATAGGCCAATATTTCTTCCTTTGTCGGGCTCGCGTCTTTGGCTGCTTCGATGATCAACAAAGGTCGCTCGTCCCACTTGGGGTGGTATTTGCCAATCACGGCGGCAACTGCAACGCCCGGCGCACCCACGGCAACATTCTCAACGTCAATCGAGCTGATCCATTCCCCGCCAGACTTGATCACGTCTTTTGCGCGGTCAGTGATTTGCATAAAGCCATGCTCGTCGATTGTGGCCACATCGCCTGTATCAAAGAAGCCATCTTCATCAAGGATATTACCGCCCTCGCCTTTGAAATAGCCAGCGGCAATCGCGGCACCACGCACGACCAAATTGCCAAACGTCTCGCCGTCACGTGGCGAGGTAACCCCTTCGCGCAAGATTTTGATCTCAACCCCGAACGGCGCGCGGCCCTGCTTGAGCTTTTGGGCAATGATTTGGTCACGGTCAAAACCGTCAGATTCAGGGCCAAGCGAGCCTAATGTGCCAAGCGGCGAGGTTTCCGTCATGCCCCACGCGTGGAGAACATCGACGCCATACTTGTCCTCAAACATCCGCATGATGCGTTCGGGCACCGCCGAACCGCCAATCGCAACGCGCTTGAGCGTTGAGAGTTTAGAATTGGTCGCCTCCAGATATTGTAACAACATCATCCAGACTGTTGGAACAGCGGCAGAAAACGTGACGCCTTCAGTTTCGAGAAGCTCATAAATTGACGCGCCATCCATCTTGGCACCAGGCATCACCATTTTGGCCCCCGCCGCAGGGGCCGACAGCGCGACGCCCCACGCATTGGCATGGAACATCGGAACAACCGGCAAGATCACGTCGCGCGCGCCAAGGCCCATCACATCTTTTTGCATCGTCAAAAGCGTATGCAGAATATTGGAGCGATGCGAATAAAGCACACCCTTGGGATTTCCCGTCGTGCCCGAAGTATAGCACAGACCAGCCGCCGTATTCTCATCAAACCCGCCCCAAGTCGCCTCGGTCGAATGGCTCTCGATCCATTTTTCATAGTCGATGGCACCTTTGAGGGTTGTCACTGGCATATGATCGCCGTCGGTCAAGACGATGAAGCGCTCAACGCACGGCATCTTGTCCTGAAGCGCTTCTAGCAAAGGTACGAACGTTAGGTCGGTGAAAATGATACGATCTTCGGCGTGATTGACGATATAGACCAATTGCTCTGGAAACAGGCGCGGGTTGAGGGT
>JAYSRI010000260.1:0-3890 GCA_043721175.1 Alphaproteobacteria bacterium | reverse complement strand
TTCCTGCCACGGTCACGCGTGTCGGATCAGGCTCTACTATAACCGATAATGTGGTGACCTATCTGACTTATCTGGACGTTGAAAACAACGATTTGTCGCTAAAGCCCGGCATGACAGCAAATGCGACAATCATTGCCAAAGAACGCAAGAATGTTCTGACCGTGCCCAATACTGCCTTGCGCTTTGCACCCACGCCGACAGCCGACGCTGCGAAGCCAAAGGGCTTTCAACTATCGTTTGGTCCCCGAGCATCAGGAGGAAGTCCGCCAAAATCTGGCGCACAAACGGCCAGCACCGCAGGCGCCAAGAAAATTTATGTGCTTAAAAATGGCCAACCCGCTGCTGTTGCCATCACAGTGGGTATTAGCGACGGGCGCATGACCGAGATTATGTCGGGCGACCTTAAGGCGGGCACGCCCGTCATCACTGAACAGCGCGCAAAGGTTAAATCATGACGGCGCTGATTTCCTTGCGCGGTGTTTCCAAGCGTTATGGCGAAGGGGCTAGTGAGTTGCTCGCTTTGCACGCTATCAATCTTGATGTTGAAGCGGGGTCTTTTGTTGCGATCATGGGGCCAAGTGGTTCTGGTAAGTCCACCGCCATGAATATCATCGGCTGCTTGGACACGCCCACCGCTGGCGAATATCTTTTCAAGGGCGCGCATGTGGAAGCATTAGAGCGCGATCAACGCGCGCGTCTGCGGCGGCGCTATCTGGGTTTTGTGTTTCAAGGCTTTAACTTGCTGGCGCGCACCTCAGCGCAAGAAAATGTCGAGTTGCCGCTTTTGTACCGCGGTGATAGCGCATCGGCTCGGAAAACTGCTGCGCGCGAAGCGCTCGTGTCAGTTGGCTTGGGCGGGTGGGAGCATCATACACCTGCCCAACTTTCAGGTGGACAGCAACAACGCGTCGCGATTGCGCGCGCCATCGTCACCAAGCCTGCTGTTGTTTTGGCCGACGAGCCAACCGGCAATCTGGACACCCAGCGCAGTCACGAGATTATGGCGCTATTAGTGGCGCTTAACCGCGATGAAGGCATCACCATCATGATGGTGACGCATGAGCCAGACATGGCAAACTATGCCCATCGCATGATTACATTTGTCGATGGCAAGATCGCAAAGGACGTCACAAATCCAAACCCGACCCAGCCAAGCGATATTGCACTTAATGTCAGCGAGACGGTCTGATGCTGTTTTCAGTCTTCATATTGGCGGTTCATTCGGTCCAGCGCAATTTGATGCGGTCATTTCTGACGGTGCTCGGGATTGTCATTGGCGTGAGTGCGGTGATTACGATGGTAACAATCGGCAACGGCGCAACAGGGGCGATCAAAAGCCAGATCAGTAGCCTTGGCACCAATATCTTGCTGCTCAGTCCCGGTCAGGAAATTGGTTCGCGCGAGGGCGGCGGCGTCGCGCAATTCACAGTTGCTGACGCCGCCGCTATCAAGGACCAAATTGGCGGCCTCAAGTCGGTAGTGCCGTCTGCTCAGCGCCCGGTCATTGCGATCGCCAATGGTCGCAACTGGTCAACGGTCATTGCAGGGGCCTCGACCGAGTATTTTGACGCCGGCAATTGGCAGTTTGCCAGTGGCCGCCCGTTTGAACCCGATGAAGAAGCCGCAGGACTTGCCGTTTGTGTCATTGGCGAAACGGTGAGGCGTGAGATTTTTGGCGGGACGCCCGGTCAAACAGGTTTGGGGGAATTGCTTCGGATCAAGCAATTCTCCTGTCAAATTGTGGGCATTGAGTCCTCAAAAGGCCAGATCGGTGGCGGCGATCAGGACAATAGCATCGTTGTGCCCCTCAAAACCTATCAGCGGCGCGTTGCAGGCAACAGCCACGTCGGCCTCATCATTATTGCCGTGCAGGACGGTGTGGACACCACAGCTCTTAAAGCAAGCCTCACCCAACTCATGCGCGAACGCCGTAAACTGGGCGATATCAATAATGGCGGCCTAGAGGATAACTTTAATATTTTCGATACCCAGCAATTGGCCAACACCTTATCGAGCACGATGGGGCTTTTGACTTCATTGTTGGGTGCCGTTGCGGCGGTTAGTTTGTTGGTGGGCGGCATTGGTATCATGAACATCATGCTCGTCAGTGTGACTGAGCGTACCCGCGAAATCGGCCTTCGCTTGGCTGTCGGCGCGCTGGAAAGCGAAGTGCTGCTTCAGTTTCTCATTGAGGCGATTGTGCTCTCGGCAATTGGTGGCCTGATCGGCATTGCGCTGGCAACCGGGGCCTCAATTGGCTTGTCGAGTTTGATGGGTCTGCCTTATGTCTTTGATCCAATGATCAATGCGGTGGCTTTGCTGTTTTCTGGCTTTATCGGTGTGGTCTTTGGCTACTTCCCCGCTCGGCGTGCCGCAAGGCTTGATCCGATTGAGGCGCTACGACATGAGTAGGCGATGAGATACAAAAAAGCCTTCGACCCCAATATCGGTGACGAAGGCCTTCTTTGCGTGTTGTGGTCGAGACCTAAGCGCTGACACCATCATAGACATCCAAACGGCTCGGATCAGATGTGTTGAGCACGCCTTTCGCCATGTCGACTTCAGACGCCGTGCCATGCACCATCACCAGAAAGCTATCGGCCTTGAGAGCAGATTCGTAGCCAACGATTTTATCGTCAGGCACGCCAATGCTCGACAATGCTGCGCCAATAGCCGCTAAGCCACCCAGCAAAGCCGCCCCTTCAAGTCCTGACACGACCACCGACGCGATGTAACCAAGGACGACGAAGGGGCCAATCGTCGGCACCACAAGGAAGAGACCTCCAAATAATAGGCCCCACAGACCGCCCAACATCGCCCCGCGCGCGCCCCACATCCCGATACGGTCACCCATTGAATAGACTCCCGTTACAGTTTCTTCCGTGTGATAGCCTTTACCAACGACGCTGATATTTTTGATTTCTAAGCCCGCCTTGGCGAGTGCCTTCACGGCGGTGTCGGCGTCTTCATGGCGCGTATAGACCGCGATGATTATATTGGGTTCTTTCATGTCGATTTTTCCTTGTGGATTTTTGGGGAGGAGCCAGGGATTGAGCAGCGCGTTAGCGAGGGTCAAGCGTGATGTTCACGCCACTGATTGCAAGGCTAAGTTCGAGGCCTTCGCTTTGGGTATTGAGGCGCATCTCAACACCTTTTGTGTTGCGCAAAACAGCGGCTGACGCGCCCATAGTCCCTGCGGTTGCTACGGCCCCTGCGGCACCGTAAATGCCAGCGAAGTCATTGAGGTCGCGCATATTATAGATTTCGGCGGTCCCATTCATGGTTGATGCGCCAATGCCGAGTGCGTTGAGGCCTTTGACCGTGAAGGGATATGTCCGCCCACGGTATGTGAGCACGCCGTGACCCCAAGAATAACCAACACCTACGGCAATGTTAGTCGTCGTGAAGGATGCCGTCGCGCTGACGATGGGTGTTGCAGAGGTAGCCGTGCGCGCCGCGTTTCGCGCATGAGCGGGGCTAAGAGCGGTTAAGAGTGCGAGCGCGCTGAGGGCGGCGATATGATAGGTTTTCATGATGTTTCTCCTGAGCCGATGCGGCGCTAGAACAGCGATGGATAAAGGAAAATATGAGGGGCACTTTGATCGCCATCAAGCCAATGACGTTGAGGGGCTTGCCACCTGCCAAAGCGCACCGTGATCGTCGTTGCTAATATGTGCAGCGTTGTCTGGAACCTTTTTTGATGACGGACGTTCTAATTCTAATAACAATAATTGTTACGCACGACGTAGGGGAAGTCACCATGTTGAACATATTTGCTACGCCGTTGTAATGGCAGTTATTCTCGTGGTTGAAGACGACTTTTTAATTTGTCTTGGCGCGCAAATATCGCTGGAAGACCTCGGGCATCAGCCATTATTGGCGCACGACCT
>JAYSRI010000259.1:0-3901 GCA_043721175.1 Alphaproteobacteria bacterium | reverse complement strand
TCGCCAATGAGGCATCAGTGCCCATCATTGAAGATGTACCACTCGCACGCGCACTTTATGCCAGCGTCGATCTCGACCAAACGATCCCGGCCGAACATTATCAAGCCGTCGCCAAGATCATCGGGGTGATTTTGGGTGTAGCAGCCAAGCGCAAATCAGGCGACGTGATAGCAGACCAGAGTCGCCGTGCGGCGTAACGGCGCTGGAAATCGGTCCATGAACAGAGCAATCAAGGCAAAATACGATGGCAAGTCTCCTCAGTTTTCTTACTAAATCTGATGCGGCAGACTGGCTGGCCACTTTGGTGGGGCCATCGGCGCTTTATACCCGTGGTGGTCAGTTCATTGATGCCAACGAGGCATTTCTAAAACGCTATCAGCGCATCGCCATAGACCCAATATTGCGCAATCTGGTCGATGCTGGTGGTGCGTTTCGCATTTCGAAAGCTGTGCGACGTGGGCAATTACTGGATGAAAACATGGGTGATTTACATGTGCGGGTTGGCCCAATTGGCGGCCTTTCGTTGGTCAGACTTTACCCCAATGTGACTGCCGTACCGACCGCACCCGTTGCAATCGCAACCAGCATTGCCAAACCACCAACACATCGCACTGACGCCGCGCCGTCACTACAGACAGGGCTTGCTCACCTAATTGCGGAGGCCCCAGTTGGTGTCGCGCGTCTGGATAGCCGCGACGGGCGACTTGCCATGATCACTGAAGCAAACCCGGCGTTTGTCCGCATTGCCGGGGGCGGGATTGGCGCAAAGTTCTCAAGCCTTGTCGCGCCTGCTGATGCTGACGAACTGGATCGTCTTGAGGTCGGGAACCACCGCGCTGTCGAACTTGATCTGGCCATTGAAGAGGGCCGCACGTGTGAAGCGTGGCTATTGGAAGACGGCGAGGATGGGGCAGCTCTGTTACTGGTGGACGTTTCAACCCGTCGTGAAATGGAACAACGACTTGCTCAGACAAGCAAGATGCAAGCTGTCGGACAAATAGCCGGTGGTGTTGCCCACGAACTCAATAACTTCCTATTGGTCATCACGCTCAATTGCGATGCTTTGTTGGCGCGCCATCCTGTTGGTGACCCCAGTTATGGCGAGCTTCAAAGCATTCAGAATACGACAACAAAAGCAGCAGAATTGGTCAAAATGCTGCTGGCGTACGCGCGCAAACAAACGTTTCGGCGCGATGTTTTAGACGTGGGTGCCGTGTTGACGGAATTTGCGGTTCTGATGCGCCAAGTTCTCGACGAGCGAATTGTCTTTGACATCACACATGGCCGCGATTTACCCAATGTTCGCGCTGACAAGCAACAGCTTGAGACCGTATTCATGAACCTTGTGACTAACGCCCGCGATGCGGTCATTATGTCTGGCAAGGGCAAAGGCGCTGTCACCGTCCGCACACGTCGCGCGACCACAGCCGATGTGCGCGCCGCATTGAAGGGCCAAGGCGTCCATGAAGTTCAAGACAGCGACTGGGCTTTGATCTCTGTCACCGACACCGGTACGGGCATGCCAGCGGGGGTTGCGGCCAAGATATTTGAGCCCTTTTTCACGACAAAGGAACAAGGCAAAGGCACCGGTATTGGCCTTGCCACCGTCTATGGCATTATCAAACAATCGGGCGGCTTTATCGCATTGGACTCTGTGGAGGGCGAAGGTACGACGTTTCAAGTATTCCTGCCGGCTGCCAGTGCAGAGGAAGGCGAGACAGAGGCACCCCAACCCGTTGTCGTGGTTCATGATACACGGCCAGTTGATTTGGCGGGCCGAGGCCGAATTTTGTTGGTTGAAGACGAAGACGGTGTGCGAACCATTGCGGCCAAACTATTGAGCCAGCGCGGCTATCACGTCACCGCCGCAGCCGATGGCGAGGAGGCACTGGAAATATTGGAAACCGATGCCGAGGGCTTTGACTTGGTGTTGTCAGATGTCGTGATGCCCGGATTGGACGGGCCTGGCTTGCTGAAGGCCGCCAAACCCTATCTTGGCCGGGCACGCGTTGTGTTCATGTCGGGCTATGCCGAGCAGGATTTTGCCAAAACGCTTGAAGATGAGCGCTCAGTCTCATTCCTGCCAAAGCCGTTTACCCTAGCGCAATTGGCCGAGCGGGTGAAACTGGAGCTAGCGGCGGCCTAAGTCCGCTTGGGTTCTAAACGCCTAAAATCCAGCCTTCTTCGGAGGCAATGGCCTCTATATCGGCCTCCGCCATGCCTTTTGCAGGGCCGAAAGCGGTTGATAGCTTGCCTGCATCATCAAGTGCGGCAAAATGCTCGCCAATCATGCGGACTTGGGTCAGGTCTTTGACTTCCCCTATAACAGGAATGACTTTCAAAATTGACGGATAAATCTCGGCCATCACAATCTTGACGCCTTCCAAATCATCGCGCGTCAGAGGCTGATAGCCTGTTTCAAACGGCCAAATTCGCGCATCCGAGCGTTGGTCACGCAGCTTTTTTACGACCGGGATACCCGTCAAGGCTTGCGAACCTACAGATCCCGCCGTGTAGAGTTTCCATATCGGACTGGCCCCCTTTGCCGCCAATTCAGCGCGACGCTGCTCTGGCACGTCACCTGCACCATGCGGGCGGCCCTTCTTGGATTGTAGCGTCGTCAACACGTCGCGGGGTGGGCAGCCCCAAAACGGAAATGGACCACCGCTGATCAAACGGTTCATCATCGCCGCGACTTGAAAGCGGTTATTGGCATTGTCAGCCTTGTCTTTGAGCTCCTTGCCAAGAAAATTATGCATCGCCGACCACGGCACGCCATCAAAGTTCAAAGCAGCAGCCGTGCCTTGGGGATAGCCGAGCGGGAAATCAAACCCGACTAAAGTTCGATCTCCGCGCTTGTCAAAATCAGCCAGAATGGAGACAAGCAAGTCCAAAGCTGCTTTGCGCGTCGATGGATTGTGCGATTCAAACCGCAATTTCAGCCTAACATCACGGCGATGAACACCAATCCAAATCGAGTCAGCGCCTGTCGTCGGCTTTGCCGCAGCCGACCAATCCACCATCACATAATTATCGAACAAGCGGCTCATACTCAAAGTCCCAGTCTTATAGTCTGTGTGGTGATAGTGCAGTTGAAAGGCGGGCTTCTATCGACAAGCCCGCTTGACGTCACGCTGTTTGTGGTAACGCAATTGGCTATTTAGACCAGCTTCACGAGCATTTTACCCGCATTGGCTCCACTGAACAGCCCAATGAACGCCTCAGGTGCACGTTCAATGCCGTCCATCACGGTTTCTTCCCATTTGATTTTGCCGTCCTTGATCCAACCCGCCATCTCAGTCATGAACTGGCCTTGCATGGATGCGTAATTGGACACGATGAAGCCTTGAATTTTAAGGCTTTTGCCAACTATATAAATCAAGTTCTTGGGGCCAGGGGTTGGGGTGGTCGCGTTATATTGACTGATCATACCGCACTCTGCAAAGCGCGCACCACCGGCGGCCACTTCAAGCGCAACTTCCAAATGTTCGCCACCCACATTGTCAAAATAGCAATTGATGCCTTTTGGTGCGACCGCTTGAACGGCTTTGAGTAAATCAGGCGCCGTCTTGTAATTGACAACATGATCGACACCAACAGATTTGAGCCACTCGCCTTTCTCGTTTGAACCACAAGAGGCGATGACTGTGCAGCCCTTGATCTTGGCAATCTGGCATACCAGTGAACCAACAGCGCCAGCAGCACCGGATACAAATACGACGTCACCAGCTTTTGGTGCGCAGATATCAAGAAAGCCGCAATAGGCTGTCATGCCCGGCATCCCCATCACGCCAAGAAATGCTTGTAGTGGAAGGCCATGCGTGTCTATTTTGGTGAACAAAATTTTTGGACCTGTCGCAATCTCGCGCCAGCCCAACATGTGCGTGACACTATCGCCGAC
>JAYSRI010000258.1:0-3911 GCA_043721175.1 Alphaproteobacteria bacterium | reverse complement strand
TGTTGGGTCGTCTAATGTAACTGTGCAGCCGGGAACGCGCGACCTTGCTGGGCTTATGTCTGATGCCGGAACGGGTTTGTTGGTTGTTGAAACATTGTCGCCGTCGTTCAATGCTAACACGGGTGACTATTCAGTCGGTGTATCGGGATTATGGTTTGAAAACGGCGTGATTGTTCGCCCTGTCAGCGAAGTGTCGGTAGCTGGAAACATGCTAGATATCTATGCGTCGCTGATACCGGGCAACGATAACGAAGGCCGCTCGTCTCTGGATTGTCCGTCTTTGCTTATTCCATCCATGACGATAGCCGGAGCATAATGACTGTGATTTATGCCGCTGATCTTGCGCTAGCACTTGACGCAGCAAAGCAAGCTGGCGCGTTGGCGATGCGGTATTTTGGTGCACCGATGGATGTGCGTGATAAATCGCCCAACAATCCAGTCAGTGAAGCCGATCTTGCCGTTGACGCGCTGTTGACCAAGTTATTGCGCGAGGCGCGCCCTGATTATGGTTGGCTGTCAGAAGAAACCGCTGACGACCAATCACGTCTTCATGCGCGTCACGTATGGGTCGTTGACCCCATTGACGGCACACGCGCCTTCATCAAAGCAAAGCCGCATTTCACAATTTGCATCGGTCTTCTTGATCAAGGTCATCCCGTTTTAGGGGTTGTGTTCAATCCTGCGACCGGCGAACTGTTTGAAGCAACATTGGGCGGCGGCGCGCGCCTGAATGGGATCAAGATTGAAGCCAGCACAACCGACGCCGTTGAGAATTGTGCCATGCTGGGGGACCCCGGCATGTATCGTCATCCCGCGTGGCCAATACCGTGGCCACAAATGGACGTGGTGTCGCGCAACTCAATCGCCTACCGCATGTGCCTCGTTGCAAGCGGTCAATATGACGGCGCTATTGCGTTGTCACCCAAGAGCGATTGGGATGTAGCGGCCGCAGCAGTGATTGTTGCCGAAGCCGGAGCATTAGCCACAAATCACGAAGGGCAGCCATTTGCCTATGATCATGCCATTCCACTTCAAAAAAGCCTTGTCGTCGCTGGTAAGGCGCTGCATCCCTTGCTAATTGATCGTGTGAAACACATAAAACTCTCGTGAGGAAGTTATGAGCCAAAAGTCCGCGCCAAAACGTCAGTTGCTTCATCTTGTCATTGGTGGCGAGATGGAAAACTTGGAGCAGGTTGAGTTCCGCGACTTGGATGCACTCGATTTTGTTGGTGCCTATCCAAACTATGCTGAAGCGCGCGAAGCGTGGAAAGGTGCCGCCCAACGCAGCGTGGATAACGCGCACATGCGTTATTTCGTGATTCATGCGCACCGTTTGATCGACCCCGACGGCCCAGAACCAGATGACGAAGATCACTAACACTGATGCACCGCTCAGGCGCTTTTGGCGTGGATGGTTGCTGCCCCATCAAGGAACGTTGATTTGCGCGACGATGTTGATGGTCGTCGTGGCTGCGGCAACGGCGTCCTATCCATGGTTATTGGGCCAAATCACTGACGCGCTAGCCAATCTCGGGAAACCTGTTGCATCCGACACCCAAATAAACCCGCAAGCAATTGCACTCTATGGGCCGCTGGTGCTGGTGGCTGCTGCTATTATCAAATCCATCGCCCTTTATGGATCAACCGTGTTGACCAATCGTGTCGCACTGGCGTCCACAACGCGGCTTCAGCAAGACTTATTCGCCAAACTCCTTAGTCTTGATTTTGCGCGTTTATCGGGGGAGGCATCTGGATCTTTCGCCGCCCGTTTCCTCAATGACGTCAATGCCGTGCGTGAAGCCGTCTTGCGGGCTGCCAATAGCTTTTTTCGCGATGTGTTGACCTTGATTGGTGTTGTCGGCGTGATGATTTGGAGCGACTGGCAATTGGCTTTGGTCACGCTGGTCATTCTGCCACTGGCAATTGGACCGGTATCGATGATCGGCGCACGATTGCGTAAAACAGCCACCCTAGCACAAGCCCAAGCGGGCGACTTGGCAGGGGTTGTCGAAGAGAGCCTTGGCGGTGCCCGACTTGTGAAGACCTATGGGTTGGAAAGCAGCGAAGGAGCCCGCGTTGGCAAAGCGCTCGATACGCGCATGGGCCTCTTGTTGCACATGGCCGAACAAAAAGGCCGCGTCGATCCGATCCTTGAAGTTCTAGGCGGGATCGCCATTGCCGGTGTGTTCGGCTTTGCCGGCATGCGTATCGCCCAAGGCGCGTCCAGCGTTGGCGACCTCTTGGCCTTTATTGCGGCATTGCTGACAGCAGCTCAGTCTATTCGCAGCCTCGGTGGTCTCAATACAGTGTTACAAGAAGGCCTTGCAGGGCTTGAGCGTTTCTTCTCTGTGCTCGACGAAAAACCTCAAATTGCCGAGGTGGAGGACGCTCCCGATTTGCTGTCCGGCGTTGGGGAAATCGCGTTTGAGCGCGTTGGCTTCAATTGGCCATCGGGCGGATTGGCACTTTCGGACGTCAGTTTTGTTGCAAAACCCGGGCAAACAGTCGCTCTCGTGGGGCCATCGGGTGCGGGTAAATCGACCATCCTCAATTTAGTGCCACGACTTTTTGATCCTTTGTCGGGCAAGATTTTAATTGATGGAGTGGACATCGCTAGCGTGACACTCGCAAGTCTGCGTGCTCACATCGCCATCGTATCCCAAGACGCAACCTTGTTTGACGCCACCATCGCCCAGAATGTTGCAATGGGCACACCAAACGCCTCACGCAGTGCCATCAAAGCGGCCCTTGATGCAGCGGCTTGTGATTTCGTTGATCGTTTGGAGGACGGATTGGACGCCCGGGTTGGACCGCGAGGTTCACGCCTATCAGGGGGCGAGCGCCAGCGCCTATCGCTTGCACGCGCCATATTGCGTGATGCGACGATATTGTTACTGGACGAACCAACAAGTGCCTTAGATTCCGAGTCTGAAGCCCGCGTCCAAGAGGCACTCGACAGATACGGTGCCAATCGAACCACAATTGTCGTTGCGCATCGCCTATCCACCGTGCGCAATGCAGACGTGATCTTGGTGTTTGATCACGGTCGCATCGTCGAGAGCGGCACTCATGATGCTTTAATCGCCCAAGGTGGGTTATACAAGGATTTGGCAGCACTTCAATTTAGCGAGTAGTCGCGATACAGGTTTACACCAGCTGCGTCTTACCTTATGTCTTACCTGATATAACATTTTGCGTCGAGGGAGGCGTGCGAGATGAAAACTATATTCTCAACCAAAGGCCAAGTGGTGATCCCAAAGGCGTTTCGCGATGCCAAGGGTTTTGCCCCCGGGGTCGAGGTCGAAGTTATTGATCATCCCGACGGCGTATTGATTAAAGCGGTCTCAACCAGAAAGAAGCACCAGCTTGGCGAGCTGGTCGGTTTGTTAGCACCCTATTACAATGGGCCAACCATCTCAATTGAAGAGATGAATGAGGCCGTTGAAGACGCAGCCGTCGAACGTTTCTTGCGGTCCAGAATATGATTGCGTTGGATACCAGCATAATCGTGCGGATCGTGGTTTTAGATGAACCACGCCACGTCGAAAAGGCCAAGCAGCTCATGACGGACAACATCTGCTATATTACTTGTAGCGTTATTCAAGAAGTTGTTTGGGTTCTCAGCAAGCTATACAAAATGCAAATGCAACAGATTGCTTCGGTCTTGGATATGTTGCTGTTTTCTGAAGACATAGTAGTTGAAGAAAAGTTTGCAGTAAGTCAGGCGGTCTTGTGGTATCAGCAAGGCTTTGATTTCGCAGATGCACTGCACCTTGCCACAGCTGGGAAAGTAACCGCCCTAGCCACATTCGACCAAGTCTTTATCAAGGCTGCTGCAACCGCTCAAACTCTTATTCCGGTGAACCATCCATGACCCAGCCCGCCTCAGCGTATTTTATTCCAGAAGGCGT
>JAYSRI010000257.1:0-1579 GCA_043721175.1 Alphaproteobacteria bacterium | reverse complement strand
CGGTGCGCAAGCCTTGTTCGTGTGTGCCACCTTCCGGGGTCGGGATCGTGTTGCAATACGAGTATAAAAAGCCATCGCGATCTCCAAAACCACGTATGCCCCATGTGATTGCCCATTCCACACCGCCGTGGCCTGTTTGCACCGTGCGGCCAGAGAAGGCGTTCGTTGTAACGGTTGGTGCTTCGCCAATGGTTGCGTGAAGGTAGTCGGCCAAGCCATTGGGAAAGCACAAGGTTTCCTCAAGCGGCGTGCTGTCATTTGGTTTGATGCGTTCTGGCGCACACTTCCAACGGATCTCAACGCCACGAAACAAATAGGCCTTTGAACGTGCCATGCGGAACAAGCGGGCAGGGTCGAGACTAGCGCCTTCGCCGAATATTTGTGCATCGGGGTGAAAACGCACTGTGGTCCCACGACGATTATGGACGGGACCAAGGTTTTCGATTGGGCCCTGGGGAATGCCGCGCGAAAATAGCATGCGATACAAGCGCTTGTCTCGCGCCACTTCAACTTCCAGCCGATCTGACAGTGCGTTAACAACCGACACGCCGACACCGTGCAACCCGCCCGAGGTTTGGTACGCTTTATCTGAAAATTTCCCGCCCGCGTGCAGCACAGTCATGACGATTTCGAGTGCCGACTTGTCTTTATACTTGGGATGGGGGTCAACGGGGATACCTCGGCCATTATCGGTAACCGCCAGCGCTCCGTCAGCCTCAAGAAACACCTCAATGCGGGTAGCAAAGCCAGCAACAGCTTCGTCCATCGCGTTATCAAGTACCTCTGCAAACAAGTGATGCATGGCGCGCGCGTCTGTGCCGCCGATATACATACCGGGCCGCTTGCGAACGGGCTCTAGCCCTTCGAGGACTTCGATATCCTTCGCTGAATAGCCGTTGCTTGGGCTATTGGTAGCAATAGGCTCATCATTATCAAATAAGCTAGCTTTAGGGACGGCATTTGCAGCCATTGAGGCAGTTTCCTTTTGCGGTGCGACGTATGGGTCAATGTTTTCTGGCACCGCACGATTAGCAAGTCTGATTCGCTTAAAGAATGCCAGCATTCATGGCTTGCCACTAGTTTTGTACTGCCGTGCGCTGTGTTGGGGCAAGGGCCATGACCTAGAAGCGCCGCGCTCCTACTTTGGAGCGTAGAGGTTCGCGTTAGCGCCTTGAGTTAGAGCATACTTTTTGCGAAAATCTGCTTCGGACTTTACCCAAGATGCTCCAGCAGCCTTTAACAAACGAAGCGGTTCCTTTGGCTGATGCGCCTAAGCTGCATTTTTTTGGAATGTTCTGGAACCATCGATCAGTATAAACGCTTGCACCGTGTGCGCACAATTAACTGCTCACGCATAGTTGATTGGACTGTGAGCTGAGTTAAGTGTAACCAAGGTTTTAGTAATTGTGTTGTGAGTGGAGCTTATAGTGACTGATAGTCTTGTAGAGGGCCGTGCGGCTGCGGAATTGCAGGCGACAGGTGCGGTAAAGTGGTTTGACCCAATGAAAGGGTTTGGATTTGTGTTGATCGAGCAATGTCCTGACCGCGAAATGGTAGGTCGAGACGCTCTGTTACACGT
>JAYSRI010000256.1:0-1580 GCA_043721175.1 Alphaproteobacteria bacterium | reverse complement strand
TTGTCGATTGTCGCACTATAAGGGAGGCCTGGTCCTCTATCTGTTTGGCGGAGCATAAAGCCACGTTCGCTCGCAATCGACATATCGTAAGTCTGTGAACTCAATACAGTTACCACAGCCGTTTGGGTTCTTGGTACTGTGGATGTAACATCAATAATGCCGAAGTTGACCTCACCACTGGTTATCCCTTGGGAACCAGTAAATGCGCCGAACACGCGTTTGACATCAATTTCGATCTCGAAGGCGTTGTCGGTTTGTATCCCACTGCCTATTTCCCGGCCGCTGCTATCGAAACAAGCGTAAATGACCTCAATAGGTTGGCGTTGAATACCAGTTCCGGTGGGCTGCTGGGCTGGGATAGACAGCGTCAGTCTAGAATTCTTGACGCCCTCACCACTATTAGCGAACTGAAGACTAATCCCACCATTGGCTGGCAACGACGCCGAATTCCAACCAAATACAGCCCCGCTTGAATCGCTGTCACTACCAATAATATTATAATCAGCAGGGCCTGCTGGTCCCAACTTGGGTTGAGTGCCGACTGGACTTGCGTCGCGGAGAAATGCCCGAATTGACGCGACATCCTTTGAACCACGTTCTGTTTTCAAGTTAAAACTCTTGGTTTCAGCACTGTTTGAAAAAGGATCGTACTTGATAGATATTTCGTCGCGCGGAACGGTGAATGAAGCACATGGCGTGCTTGGCGTTTTTGCCATCGCGGCACTCGACCAGATTGAAGCCACAGCGACCACTATTTGAGTTAACGCTTTTGCAAGTTTCATTGTGCAGGTCCGCCCCGTGTATCTCCCAATCGAACAATACTCGTGCTCGAGCCAGGAATGATAATTTCAAATTGTTGTGGAGGTGTTGTCGGCATCGTTATCAGCCATTTGCCGGGCCGTGCGCCAACAAGCCCGAAACGACCGTCTCTGTTCGTAAACACGGTTAAAGGCGCCCGCGTTGGGTTGGCTACTTCAATTGCACTACCTGCAATCAAAGCTAAGGGCTGACCATCTTGATCTAAAAGGCGACCAATAACTGTGATTGTGTAGTCCGAACCCACCTCGATCCGATAGCCTGAGCGATAAGCCGGATAGACCCGCGTGTTGCCCGCACCCAAATCATAACCCGCTGGCGCATCTGGAACGTTGAACGTTACCGTCCGCTCAGAATACGAGGATAAATCTGATGCTACAGCTGCGCCAAGAAGACCTGACGCCGCCACATAATTATCATCGCGGGGCGAGATCAGTACCTGTCGTCCGGCAAGGGTTTTATGAGGTGTAACCATCGCAAAAGAGTCAAAAATAGGCCTCGACACGGCAATAGAGCCGTCAGCATAGGCCAAAGCCGACGAGAATCGAAGCGCACTGCGTTGCGAGGCTGCGGCTCCATTGGGACCCGCGAATGAAGTTGAATGGGTCAGCGCCCAATCCAACCTATTCTCGGTGCGGCTAAGGCTGGCATTCGCGCCGGTTCCATCCGGCCCATTATTGACGTCAATTGACGCATTCCATGCACCAACCCCAGATCCACCGCTGCGACGATAGCCGAGGCGTGCTTGCTCAGAGGTTGTATCA
>JAYSRI010000255.1:0-3922 GCA_043721175.1 Alphaproteobacteria bacterium | reverse complement strand
CGCAGGCCAATCATGTTGAGATACGATATGAAGCCGCAGTTGCTGGCGGTATTCCCATCATCAAAGCATTGCGCGAAGGGCTGGCTGCCAACTCAATCACCGCCGTTAGCGGCATACTCAATGGCACGTGCAACTACATTCTGACCGAAATGGATACAACAGGGCGCAGCTTTGCCGACATTCTAGTCGATGCGCAACGCATTGGTTATGCCGAAGCTGATCCGACTTTAGACGTCTCTGGTGCCGACGCCGGCCATAAATTGGCAATACTGGCAGCGATTGCTTTTGGAGGCGCGCCCGATTTTTCCGCCTTAAGCCTTGAAGGCATTCAAGCCATTGAACCGCTGGATATCGAAAGCGCAAAATTCTTGGGTCGGCGCGTCAAGTTGCTAGCCAAAGCGTCCCGCTGTGGCAATGGTTTATCCGCCTCAGTGCGTCCGACGCTATTGTCGGCAGAACATCCTCTCGCACGCGTTAATGGCGGTCTCAATGCGGTTGTGGTTGACGCCGTTCCCGTTGGGCGGCTGACGATGATCGGTGCGGGCGCTGGAGCGGGGCCAACGGCTTCCGCGGTTGCGGGCGATCTATTGGACTTGTCGCATGGTGATCAAAGGCCGGTATTCTCCGGGCCCGGAGATGTTTCGATTCGCAACAGCGGCGAGGCATCAAATCCTTTAGCGCTCAAATTCTACATTCGTTTGCGCGTCACCGACAAGCCGGGCACCATTGCCCGGGTGACTGACACACTTGCAAAACATCTTGTGTCAATTGAGAGCTTCCTTCAAAAGCCACCTGAAGACGCCGCGCGTGTGCCTATTGTGCTAACAACACAAGCGACTTTAGAAGCCACCGTCCGTGAGGCACTTGATGAGTTGTCGCGGTTGGAAATCGTGGTCGAGGCGCCGATCCTGATGCCTTTAGAAGACTGATAACGCCTTCTTGCCCTGTTTAGAAAACGAGAAACAACGATATGACCCAAGTTACCCTCGACATCGCCGCTGGCGCCCTGGCTGCCACTGAAGCCGCAGCAATCGCGTCATATCGCGGTATTGGTCGCGGCGATGAAAAGGCCGCTGACCAATTGGCCGTTGACGCCATGCGTACTGGCCTCAACGCGATGGCAATCAGGGGCCGGGTCGTTATTGGCGAAGGTGAGCGCGACGAAGCGCCGATGCTTTATATTGGCGAAGAAGTCGGAACGGGTGAAGGTGGCGAATATGACATCGCGCTCGACCCGCTCGAAGGGACAACATTAACGGCCAAAGCCATGCCAAACGCGCTGGCTGTTCTTGCAATCGCGCCAAAAGGTGGGCTGCTGTATGCACCAGATACTTACATGGACAAAATTGCGGTGGGTCCAGGGCTTCCCCAAGGTGTTGTTGATCTTGACAAAACGCCTGCTGAAAACGTGATGGCCTTAGCCGTTGCAAAAGGCGTTAAGCCCAGTGAAATCGGCGTCTGTGTGCTGGATCGACCGCGCCATGCTGGCATCATAGAAAGCCTGCGCGCACTGGGTGCACGGGTACATTTGATTACCGATGGCGACGTTGCGGGCGTTATTTACACAACTGACCCAGAAACCGGTATTGACCTCTATCTCGGGCAAGGTGGTGCACCCGAAGGCGTGTTGGCAGCAGCAGCGCTCAAATGTGTTGGTGGACAATTCCAAGGGCGACTGGTGTTCCGAAATGAAGACGAAAAAGCACGGGCTGCGCGTATTGGTATTACCGATTTTAACCGAAAATATGACCTTAGCGAATTGGTCTCAACCGACGTCGTTTTCTCGGCCACAGGCGTCACAGACGGTGCTTTGGTCAAAGGCGTAAAAGCGACGGCAAAGGGTTTCGTCACCGAGACCTTGGTGCTCGATTCCGCCGCTAAAGTTGCTCGAATCGTTCGCACCCGCCACCTCGTTTAAGGTGGGCGTGGAGGCGCCCTTTTTAGGCGTTGAACAAAGCCTGACTGGCCGTCGTTGGTTGTCGCGATGCCCAACGGGGGAAAGTGCGCAAACTCTGGGCGTAATGGAAGAAGCCTTGCGTCGCAGTGGCATTGGACCGATTCAGGGCAAACTATTGGTGGCACGCGGGGGAACGCCTGAAACTGCGGCGCGTATCTTGTCACCGCGCATCAAGACTGAAATGCCAGAACCGTTGAGCCTTCAAGATATGGGCAAAGCTGTTGATGCGATCCTAAGCGCTGTCACTGCGGGGCAATCCGTTACTATACTTGCTGACTATGATGTCGACGGGGGAACATCGGGTGCGATGTTATTAGGCTGGTTCAAAGCAATGGGTGCAAATGCCAATGTGTTTGTGCCTGATCGTATCCTTGATGGCTATGGTCCCAGTCCAAAGATTGTCCGTAAAATCAAGGCTTCAGGCACCGACCTTTTGATCACGGTGGATTGCGGCGCAGCGGCTTACGAGGCACTCAATGAAGCCAGCGCTATCGGCTTACACGTGGTGGTATTTGATCATCATTTGATGCACGCAGCTCCCCCGCCGGCACTTGCCGTTGTCAACCCAAACCGGCCAGATGATACATCAGGCCTTGGTGATTTGACGGCGGCTGGCGTTGTGTTTGTGGCCCTTGTGGCGCTCAACCGAGCGGCTCGCGAACGCGGTATGACCGACGGCAGGGCGTCCTTTGATCTTTTGGCGCGATTAGACTTAGCTGCTCTGGGCACCATTTGCGATGTCGCGCCGCTGACTGGTCTCAATCGGGCATTTGTCGCCCAAGGTCTTAAAGTCTTGGGAACGCTTGCCAATCCGGGCTTGGCTGCATTGGCGGTCACCTCAAAGCTCAAGGACGGCGGCAGCGTTTATGCAGCAGGTTGGGTATTTGGCCCGCGCCTGAACGCCGGGGGCCGGGTGGGAGATAGTTCGCTGGCGGTCCGTTTGCTTTCAACCAATGACCCAGTTGAAGCTGCGGCAATCGCCGAGGAACTCGAAGTCCTCAATGCTGAGCGGCGCGCGATTGAAGGCAATGTTTTGGAAGAAGCCATCGCGCGGGTTGAAAATGGTGAGGCGGGGCCTCTGGATGGGCCGTTGCTTATGTTGGGTGCCCCGGGCTGGCATCCCGGAATTATAGGTATCGTAGCAGGGCGCTTGAAGGATCGCTTTCACAAGCCGTGCATTGTGATTGGTTCAGCTGATCCCGACGACCCACTCGCCAAGGGCTCAGGTCGATCAATCAGCGGCGTTAATCTTGGAGCGGCCATTTCAGGAGCGGCTAGTGCTGGCATTATTATAGCTGGCGGTGGCCATGCGATGGCGGCGGGCCTGACGCTAGAATTTGCCAAGTTAAAGTCGGTCCATGCTGATTTGTCTGCAAGGCTGCGCGATGAGGCCATTGCAGCGACTGGCGCACGCGACCTCTCTATTGACGCTCTGATTGGTGTTGCAGGTGCCAATGGCGACCTGCTTGCCGCGATGGAGCAAGTTGGGCCTTATGGTGCAGGCTGGCCAGACCCGGTGTTTGGTTTTGCTAACGTCCGACCGTTTGCTGCTGGAATTGTGGGGGCAGGGCATATTCGGGTCATGTTGGAAGACGAAAGTGGCGGTAAAATTCGCTCGATAGCATTTCGGGCTAATGCAACGCCGCTTGGCGATGCCCTGATGTCGCGGCAGCCATTGCATGTTATCGCGCGGGTTAAGAAAGATGATTGGCGTGGCGGCGATGCTGTGGATTGCGAGATTCTAGACGCCGCCATAGCCTCGTAGCGCTTTCATCGTGACGCTTGCCAGCCGTAACAGTTTCAGGGAACCATTTCCTGCACTTGGCCCTTGCGAAGCACCTAGCCTTTTCGTATACCGCCGCTCTCGCAGACGCATCTGCAACCAGTGGCCCCTTCGTCTATCGGTTAGGACATCTGATTTTCATTCAGGAAAGAGGGGTTCGACTCCCCTAGGGGCTGCCACCT
>JAYSRI010000254.1:0-10472 GCA_043721175.1 Alphaproteobacteria bacterium | reverse complement strand
CCATCGCAAACTCGTCAAGGTTCAGTTTGCCTAACATCACTGCGCCATCACGCCACAAATGGTTGGTGACGGTGCTCTCATAAGTGGGGGTAAACTCAGCCAAAATATTGGAGCAGGCGGTAGTGCGCACCCCCTCCGTACAAAACAAATCCTTGATGCCCAGGGGGATCCCTTCCAGCGGCCCGACAGTGCCAGAGGCGCGGCGTGCATCAGATTCCGTCGCCATCTTGAGCGCCTTATCAGGGGTGGTGACGACGTACGCATTGAGATGCGGGTTTGCTTGTTCAATCGCAGCATTGAAAGCCCCCGTTAGCTCAACACTGGAAAACGCTTTGGATGCAAGACCATCGCGGGCGGCCTTAATGGTAAGTTTGGTAAGGTCAGTCATATTCTATTCCACCACTTTGGGCACAACAAAGAAGCCGTCAGCAGATTTGGGCGCATTAGCCGTTACACGCTGGGCATTGCCGCCATCGGTCACGGCGTCTTCGCGCAAAGGCAAAGTGGTCTCGACAGCGCTGGTCATGGGCTCAACCCCTTCGACATCAACTTCGTTCAACATGTCGATCCAGCCTAAAATATGGTTCAATTCCCCAGCCAGCGCCTCCAAGCGCTCGGGTGGTTCGTGAATACGGGCAAGGCGTGCGACACGCGCGACAGTGGCTGCAGTTACCGACATTGTTTCGTCCTTCTGATAGCATGCTGGCTAAAGCTATCTGGTAATTTCAGCAAGGTTTGCGGGCAGTTTTCACGCCACTAACTCACTCAACGCGTTCGACGGCGAGCAACATCGCAATCGTCCTCGATAAAAGCGCACTTTTCAAGCCTGCAATAGCCATAGCCTCACGTGCGATGTTCTGCCATGAAAGCATGATGACAGCTAACCCAGACCCAATCACTCAATCTAAAGCAAAGTCACAAAGCGGTGGCTTCATCTTTGTTTTTATCACAGTTGCTTTGGACATGTTGTCGATTGGCTTGATTGTTCCCGTTCTGCCTAACTTGATCAATGAAATGACAGGCGGCGATATTAGCGAGGCGTCCAAATATGTTGGCCTGTTTTCGATGTTGTGGGCGATGATGCAGTTTGTATTTATGCCGTTTTTAGGGGCATTATCCGACCAATACGGCCGGAAACCGATTTTTCTCATTTCAAATTTTGGTCAAACCCTCGGCCACATCCTGACTGCTTTGGCGCCGGGCCTCGTGGTATTGGCGATTTCACGTATTTTGTTGGGTGGATTTAGCGCAATCGTTTCTACCGCCAACGCCTATATTGCAGACACAACAACCCCAGATCAACGCGGCGCGAAATTTGGTATGCTGGGCGCGGCATTTGGTTTGGGCTTTATTCTTGGGCCTGCCGTTGGCGGATATCTGGGGAAAGTTGATTTACACTTGCCGTTCTGGGTTGCTGCGGGCCTGACCTTTACCAACGGTATCTACGGTATGTTCTTTGTCAAAGAATCGCTGCCGATTGAGAACCGCACTCGTTTTAGTTGGGCGAAAGCCAACCCTGTTGGATCACTGGGCTTTCTGACGGAACAACCGAAAGTCCTGCTGCTTGCAATCGTGAAAGGCCTCGCGGACTTTGGTCATAATGTCTACGGCGCGGTTTTTGTTTTGTATGGGTTGCACCGATACAATTGGGGTTCAGATGTAACCGGGCTAACGCTTGGGCTGGTCGGATTGCTGGCGATGGTTGTTCAAGTGCTTTTGGTTGGTCGGGTCATCAAAGCATTGGGCGAAGTACGCACGATGATACTGGGACTACTGGCCGGTGCATTGGCGTTTGCGCTTTATGGGCTGGCGCCAACAGCGATGTGGTTTTGGATCGCTTTGCCGATTGGCGCGCTTTCAGGTCTGCTTGCACCGGCCATCATGGGCTTGCTCAGCCGCCAAATTGGGCCACATGAACAGGGTCGTCTGCAAGGCGCGCTGGGGTCGGTTCAAGCTGGTGTGACAATTATCGGGCCGCTGGTTTATTCGGCATTATTTGCTTGGTCGGTTGCGCCAGAACGTGCGGTTGAGTTGCCCGGTGCTGCCTTTATGCTCGCGGCGTTTTTCACCCTTTTAGGCTTTGCAATTGCCGCGTTTAATTTGAAAAACCTGCTATTGGTTCCATCAAAAGCACCAGCCTAGACCTGCATCGCTAGCGCGCGCACGAATATGTCTGGATCGACGTTTCCACCGCTAGCAGTCAGAGCGATGTTCTGGCCGCCGGCATTTATCTTGCCACCCAACACAGCGGCAAGGGCGGCGGCACCCCCTGGCTCCAGCACAATCCGCAGATATTTGAACGCAAATGCCATCGCAAAAAGAGCCTCATCATCGCTGACCACTACACCACTTGCGCCAACGCGACTGAGGATTGGAAAGGTCAACAAGCCTGGCGATTGGGTCAGCAGCGCATCTTGGATCGAGCGTGTGCCACTGTCATTAGCGACTTGGGTTCCCGCTGCTAGAGAGCGCCCAAAATCATCGTGACCTTCAGGCTCTGCAAGAACAATATTGGTTGCTGGGGATATGCCCTCGCACGCCAAAGCAATACCGGCAGCCAAACCGCCACCACTTGCGCAAACGACGATTTGGTCCAGCATTACGCCAAAACTATTGGCCTGCCGGATCATCTCAAGGCCGCACGTCCCCTGCCCTGCGATGACGTCCCTGTGGTCAAATGGCTCTATGAGTGCAGCGCCATTTCTGGCAGCGATGGCGGCTCCAATTTCCTCGCGGCTCTCCGTTACCCGGTCATAAGTCACGATGGTCGCGCCGTCACGTGCAACTGATTCCAGCTTGCCTTTTGGGGCATCAGACGGAACAACAATTGTGGCCTGCATGCTCAACGCCTTGGCCATGTATGCAATACCCTGCGCATGATTGCCGGACGAAAATGCAACGACCCCATGGAAGCGATCTGCAACAGCGATCTTCAACATCGCATTGGCCGCCCCGCGCATCTTAAATGCACCGCGCGGCTGCAAACATTCAGCCTTTACAAATACCTTGCAGCCAGACGCATCATCAAGTGCGTCAGCGCGCAGCAAGGGAGTTTCAAGTGCGTAAGGGCGAATGCGCACGTCGGCTTCTAGCACATCGGTGAAATTTGGTAGGTTCATCTTTTGGTGCCTATAGTAGTTTGGATAGCAGGTCAGCAAACAATGTAAGGCGGTCTGTGAGGCAGCAGATAAAGTTCGATGATTCCTCAATTTGATTTCTCATCAGGTCCCCCGTGGTTTCGCCCGCGTGGTGGGGGCAGTCACAGAGGGATCCTCGGGCCACACATGCCTCGGATACCGCGCTTTCATGTCTTTACGCACATCACTCCAAGCGCCTACCCAAAAGGCTGGCAAATTAGCGGTTATCGCAACAGGTTTTTGGGCTGGCGAGAGAAGTTGAAACACCAGCGGCACTTTTTCGCCTGCCAGCATTGGGTGCTTGGTAACGCCAAACACTTCTTGCACGCGCACTTTTACTGTTGGGCCTTGCTCAGGCGCATAATCAATCGCGTAGCTTGTCCCAGCGGGGGTATCAAAGCGCTCAGGGGCTTCAAGTGCGAGACGTTGGGTTTTGGCCCAATCGAGACGCGACATCAGTGCTTCCAACATATCAATATCGCGGGAACTTGCGACGCCGCTGCACCTGGGCAATAGCCAATCTGGCGCACTACTCAGCAGGCTAGGATCGCTCACATCCTGCCACTCTGTGCTATTTTTAGTATGCAACCAGGCCATCCGATCTCGCAACAAAATTGCTTTTTTCGTCCAATTCAAAAGCGACAAACCGTGGTGCAAGACAGCGTCGTACAGGCCCATCATAAGTTCGTCGCTTGATAATTTAGTCGGCGTTTCTTCCAGCGAGATCGCGCCTAAACTTGTCATTTTACGGCCTTGCAAAGTGCCATCGGCTACATTTAGCAAATGGTGAACTTTAACGTCGATCTCGCTGCTAAAAAGCAAATCAATATCTGAGCGGGAGAGTGTCGCGGCGTCACTTATCCGCGCACGTGCTGCGACACCTTGTAGCCCTCCTACTGCCAAAAATGGGGACGTTGACAAAGGATCATCAGCGCCGACTTCGCCGCCTCGACCACTACGCAGAATAAAACCACCGCGCCGATCGCGCGCTTTGGCGACACGATCTGGATACGCTACTGCCAGCGCCAGTCCAGCTTGAGAACTATCCATCGCATCGAGCGCGCCAACTTGTTGTGCCCAGCCATTCGCTTGTTGGCGCGCCTTAACTGCGCGCGAACTCTTGTCGCGCCGAAGTTCTTCAAGGCGAAGTCCAATGTCCACCGACATACCGCCAAGGCTACGCTCACTGAGCACCGCAGCGACCCAGGCAGCTGTGGTGCCAAATCCAAGAGCACCCGCTTTGACAATCATGTGTGCCAAACGCGGCGGCAAACCAAAACTTGCCAATTTATGTCCATGAGGCGTTATCCGCCCAGCTCCATCAAGGCCACCCAGCGCTGTCAGTAACGCACTGGCTTCGCGCCAAGCGGGCAGTGGTGGCCGATCTAGCCACGATAAAAGAGATGGGTCCGTAACTCCCCATGCCGCCAACGTCAAAATCATTGGTGCCAAATCGGCCTCAAGGATTTCAGGGCGATCAAAGGCCGGAAACGCGCCGGTTTGCGCCTCGTCCCACAGCCGATAGCAAAGCCCCGGAGCCGTGCGCCCTGCCCGTCCACGTCGTTGGTCGCCGCTTGCCCGACTGGCTCGAACTGTTACAAGTTGGGTCATGCCGGTGCCGGGCTCAAAGGCAGCGCGACGCGTTAATCCACAATCCACAACAATTCTGACGCCGGCAATTGTCAAACTCGTCTCGGCGATTGATGTTGAAAGTATGATCTTGCGAATGCCAGCAGGCAACGCCGACAGCGCTTGGTCTTGTTGCGTTGGGTCCAAGCCGCCATGTAAAACGGTAACTTTGATGTTGACTTGGTGTTTTGTATCAAGATAGGCCAAAGCGCGATTAATTTCTCCGATACCGGGCAAAAACACAAGCACATCTCCCGGCCCTTCCCCCAACGCGCGCAAAGCCACGCTGGCTGCATGTACTTCCAATCGCTCGTTCGGACTGGCACCAACATAGCGGGTTTCAACGTCAAACATCCGGCCAGCGCTCTCAATGACGCAAGCAGAGCCCATTAATTTTGCGATTGCAGCGCCATCAAGTGTTGCCGACATCGCGACAAGCCGTAAACCCTCTCTCAGGCCGGACTGGGCATCCAGTGCCAACGCCAACGCCAAATCGCCTTCCAAATTACGTTCATGAACCTCGTCAAAAATAACCGCAGCAACGCCAGCCAACTCTGGATCATCGAGCAACATCCGCGTGAACACACCCTCTGTGACCACTTCGATGCGGGTATTTTGGCTAACTTTGGTATCAAGACGAACGCGGTATCCAACTGTTTGGCCCACTGATTCGCCCAATAGCGACGCCATGCGTGCGGCGGCCGACCGCGCCGCCAGACGCCTTGGTGCCAACATGATAATCTTGCGATCTGTCCGCCATGGCGCATCGAGCAAAGCAATGGGAACGCTCGTGGTTTTACCTGCCCCCGGTGGCGCAACAAGAACCGCGTTTGGCGCATCGGCGAGTGCGGCCAACAAAGCGGGAAGTGCTTCATTGATTGGCAGGTTGGGCGGAATTGCTGAGAACATTTGCGACCCTTGGCACGTCGAGCTTTGCGCTCTTTAGCTCTGATCCTGATCAGGGTCTGTCGCCACGCCAACACGCTGCGCCAAGGATGCCGCCATAAACATATCCAGCGCGCCGTCCAAAACGCCAGACGTATCAGACGTCTCGGCACCGGTCCGCAAATCCTTGACCATTTGATAAGGTTGCAAAACATAGGAGCGAATTTGGTGGCCCCAACCGATATCGGTCTTTTGATCTTCAAGGGCGTTTGCAGCGGCCTCACGCTTGGCCAGCTCGGCTTCATACAAGCGCGCGCGCAGCATTTTCCAAGCGATGTCACGGTTTTTATGTTGAGAACGTTCTTGTTGTGAAGCGCAGGCTATTCCGGTGGGCAAGTGGGTGATGCGCACAGCTGAGTCTGTTTTGTTGATATGCTGACCACCGGCCCCTGACGCGCGATACGTATCGATGCGGACATCCTTGTCGAGGATTTCAATTTCGATTGTATCGTCGACGACAGGATAGACCCACACACTGGAGAAACTGGTGTGGCGCTTAGAAGCACTGTCAAAGGGGGAGATGCGCACTAACCGATGCACTCCCGATTCGGTCTTGAGCCAGCCAAAAGCGTTCTCGCCTTTGATCAGCAGAGTTGATGATTTAATGCCCGCTTCTTCGCCTTGGCTTTCTTCAATTTCCTGAACAGTCATGCCATGCGCTTCTGCCCATCGCACATACATCCGGCGAATAATGCTGGCCCAATCTTGAGATTCAGTACCACCTGCACCTGCATTAATTTCAAGATAAGCGTCATTTCCGTCAGCTTCCCCTGATAAGAGCGCTTCAAGTTCAGCGCGCCCACTCATGGTTTTAGCTCCCAAAAGGCCAAGCCGAGCTTCCTCAATCATGTCTTCATCACCTTCGGCTTCGGCCATTTCAGCAAGTTCGACATTATCGGCCAAATCGCGCTCTAACTTGCGCACGGCATCGACTGATGATTGAATTTTATTGCGCTCGCGCATCAGCACTTGGGCTTCTTTGGGATCGTTCCACAAGTCAGCGCTTTCGCTCAGTGCGTCCAGCTCATCTAGGCGACGCAAAGCAACGTCCCAATCAAGGCGGCGGCGCAATAAAGCAGTCGATTTAGCAATATCACGGCTTAGCGCTTCGTGTTCGGCGCGCATTTCAAAACTCCATTTAAGGGTCGTATTTATAACAGAAGGCCGGTCTGGAATCCCAGACCGGCCTTCAACGAATTCAAGCAGCGTCGTCAGCCGCGCGAATTGCGTTCCGCACGTTGCTTGCCTTGTGAGCGATTTTTTTGCCCTGACTTAGCCCGACTTCCAGAGCCCGACCGTGCGCCTTTATTGCGGTAACGCGGGCCGTCGTCGATCACTTCGTCGTTTCCGGCTGCCCCTGCGCGCGCTGCAGCGCGTTGCATTGGCGAGTTACCATTGCGCAAAGCAGCCAAAGCAGCAGCAGCACCTGCCGGGTTATTCTGCAACTCCGCCAGAATGTTCATCCGCTCTTCGGCTTCGATCTCCCGCATCACTTCGGCAGATGGTGTAAAGTCTTCAATCGGTCTCCCAGCGTGGGCCTCCACCATGTATTTGCGCCAAATCGGGCCAGCTGTTTTACCCCCAGATGCGCCGTGGAAAATAGTTTTCGGTAAATCGTAACCTACATAAACGCCTGTTGCGATTGAAGGCGAGAAGCCGACAAACCAAGTGTCCTTATAGTCGCTGGTCGTTCCAGTCTTACCACCAGCGGGACGGCCAATGCCGTTGCCTTTACCTGTACCGCGTAAAATGACGTCTTTCAGGATGCCGGTCATTTCCCAAGCCGTCCGTGCTGATATCACCTGCACGCCCCATGGATCGATTGACGGCGGTGCGCGCGATGCATCATAATTGACCTCACAGGCCGGGCATGATCGACGGTCTGACCGCCATACGGTCCGACCACGTGGGTCTTGCAATCGGTCATAAAACACTGGCGGAACATATCGCCCACCGTTTGGAAACACGGCAAACCCTGCCGTTAACTTCAAGACAGTCGTCTCGCCAGCTCCAAGTGCCATGGTCAAATCGTTTGGTAGATCATCATAAACGCCAAAGCGACGCGCGTAATCAGCGACACGACGCATACCAACGCGACGCGCAATCCGAACTGTCACCGTGTTGCGTGATAATACCAAGGCTTGGCTGAGGGTCATCGCTCCATAAAATCGCCTATCGGCATTTTCAGGCGACCAACCGCCGCCACGTATGCGCTGGTCCGAGATTTTTGTTTCTGGCGTGAGCCCCTGCTCAAGCGCGGCAGCATAAATGATTGGCTTAAAAGCAGAGCCTGGTTGACGCAACGCCTGAGTAGCGCGGTTAAATCCAGAATCCTCAACTTCAAGACCACCTGCCATGGCGATGACAGCGCCGGTTCTGACGTCAATTGAGACCAGCGCGCCTTGCAAGCCTTGCTGGCGTAGCAATTGCATAGTGCCATCGTCGCGCTTGCCAAGCCAAACGAGGGAACCATCTTCTAAAGGCTTTGCCGAACGCAGCGCCCAATCCTTATCAGCTTGAGGGATGGCAACTTTTTTGCCGTCTACCAAACCAAAAGTCTGTGCATTATCCAGCACAATCGCGAATTGAGCCCGTGCATCGGGGCGCCAGAATTTGGCGCGTGCCAGGCGATCCTGCCAGCCATCATTATAATTCATCCAGCCAACCGCACCGCGAAAACCCTTTGAGCGGCGGGGATCAAGACGAATAAGGCTGCTCGACAATGTATCGCGAGCCATCTTCTGGCGGTCAAGATCGACAGTTGATCGGATGATGAACCCACGCGAATAAGGCGCTTCGCGACCAAACCGTCGGATCAAATCACGGCGCACTTCTTCCACGAATTCGCCAGCCTCGGGATCAGTCCAACTACCACGCGGCTTGGGATTAACTGTTAAAGGCTCCGCGCGCGCGGCTTGGGCTTGTTGCGCGGTGATAAAGCCATTTTCGGCCATCCGCCCGATAACCCAGTTGCGTCGGCCAAGCGCTGCTTCCATATGACGTAACGGATTATAGTTGTTTGGACCTTTAGGAAGTGCGCCCAGATACGCCGCCTGTGCAATGGTCAGATCACGCACGTCTTTGCCAAAATAGGTTTGTGCTGCCGCTTGAACCCCATAAGACCGAAAACCAAGGAATATCTGATTGACATAAACTTCCATGATTTGGTCTTTGGTCATGACCTCCTCAATACGCAAAGAGATCAACCCCTCCCGAATTTTCGCCAGAATTTTATCAAGTAAAGACGATTTCTTGGCATCAAGCAGTAAGACGTTCTCGGCCACTTGCTGAGTAATGGTCGATGCGCCTTGAGCGCGTTTTTGACCCAAATTCGTAATGTTAAAAACGACAGCGCGTGCAACGCCCATCGGATCCACACCTTTGTGACTGTAGAACTCTTTATCTTCGGCCGCCATAAACGCAGCGATCACATGATCAGGCACTTGCTCGATCGGCATGTAAGAACGGTTTTGACGCGCAAACAGGCCAATCTGGCGACCATCCGACGAATAAATCGTACTCGACACCGCTGGCTGATAGTTCGCCAGTTTTTGGTGGTCTGGCAGCCCGGAAAGGGCGAGCCCAACCAGAGCCACAGCCCCAATAACACAGCAGGCAACGCCGACTAAAACGCCCAAAGCCAGCAGTTTCAAAAAGACGCGCATGTGCTCATTGTCCAGGGTTTGAAAACGGTAAGACTCAACATCGAGCCATTTCAGCAAAAACTTTGTCGTTATTATGACCTGCTTGGCGCGCTAGGAAAAGGAGCCTTTGCCAGTGATCGATGACTTAACTCGTGACAAAGCACTAACGTGCCGTGCCGCCGGAATTACTGACAACCTGAAGGCGGTCGAAATATCCCGAAATAGCGCGCGCGACCGAAGACATTTGCCGTGACCGAAATTGTGGGTCGGCCAGCCGTAGCGCGTCATCGCCGTCTGTCACAAAGCCCATCTCCAACAAAACGGCGGGCACACGCGGCGACAAAAGCACAAAAAACCCCGCACGCCGATGCGATGTTGCCGTTACTGGTCCAACTTGCCGGATGTTATCGATCAAAGCCTGTCCAAAAATCGCTGATTGGTTTTTGGTATCGCGCTGAGTTAAGTCGCGCAAAATGTCGAGCACAGACTGGTCTTGCGTGCGGTTTGAAGGGGCAATTGACCAATTATCATTATTTAACAATCGCCGCGCCCGCTGGCCGCCTTCCTCAGACAAAGTATAGACGGTGGCTCCAGCAACGCGCGCTGTAGCTGGGGCAGCGTCGGCGTGGAGTGAAATAAACAGATCAGCCCGCCGATCACGGGCAATCAGAATCCTCCGTTCAAGCGTCAAAAACGTATCGGTGTCGCGGGTCAAAATCACTTCGAACCTACGATCTCGACGCAATGTGTCTCGCAAGGCAATGGCGCTGGCGAGCGTGACATTTTTTTCGATTAACGCGCCCGATAAGCCACTGGCACCGGGGTCTTTCCCGCCATGACCCGCATCTATCACAATTGTGAACCTCCGACCGCTCTGGCCTTGTTTCAGCGGTGCTGGAACAGGTAAACTGGCGGCAGAGTTTGCTGCTTTTGGCGGGCGCGGAGCGCTGGCAAATACCGCAGCACTCGTGGGCATTAGTTCAATCCGCAGCGCGCGGCCACCCAAATTGCGAACATATTCTTGGCGGGCAATGCGCATCGGCGATTTGAGATCAACCACAATTCGCGATTCGGTTTGTGACTTATGAGCAAATCGAAGGCTGTTCACACCACCAGC
>JAYSRI010000253.1:0-3926 GCA_043721175.1 Alphaproteobacteria bacterium | reverse complement strand
CGTCGCCATCTAGGTCGATCAGCGTCGCCTCGCTTGGGATGTGGGCGTTGTCCACAAATCCTTGAATTTGCCCGCCCTGGACTAAAAGTGCTTGGCCGCGCACCCAACCCTTTGGGGTCGCAATTGGGCCGTTATGAAATGCTAAAAGGGTCATTTTGTTTCAGTTACTTTCTTTAACCATGGCGGGTCGTCAGGGTTGCGCCCGCGCGCCAGTGCTAATTTCTCGGCAAAGCCGTAAAATGATGTGATTAAACAGGCCGGTGCGATCAGGGGGTGCACATTCTGCAAGGACGGCAGCATGGTCGCGCCGGGCAACTTGTCACCTGTCGCAAAAACACGCGCTCCGCGCGCAGAGAACTCCTCGCTCAATTGAGGAAAACTTGCTTTGGTTGGGTCTTCAGGCTGAAGCATTAACACTGGAAAATCCTCGCCCACAATCGCCATAGGTCCGTGGCGAACTTCTGCGGCTGAAAATGCCTCGGCATGGAGCGCGCTCGTTTCCTTGAGCTTTAGTGCTGCCTCGTTGGCGACGCCAAAAGTCAAACCGCGCCCAATCACGAACATGCTTTTGGTGGCTTCAAAAACCTCTAGTGCTGCGCCCCAATCCTGCTCAAAAGCGGTGTTGAGATTATCTTCGGCGCCATCAAGCGCACGGTCGATCTCGTTGTCTCCTGTCCACTCGGCGACCAGATGCGTGATCGCCATCAGTGATGCAACATAGGATTTAGTCGCCGCAACCGAACGCTCAGCGCCCGCATGAAGCGGGATCACCATATCGGCCAGCGCGCCGGCAGGACTATCGGCATCGTTGAGCATTGCGACAACAATGGCGCCAGCCTCGCGCGCAGCGACGATTGACGACAAAATATCTGGGCTTTTTCCCGACTGTGAGATCGCCAGAAATAACGCGCCTTCAAGTCCAGAAAAGGATGTGCCATAGACCGATGATGATGATGGCGCATGCGAGGCAACCATCACGCCAGCGCGCGTTTCAATGGCATATTTTGCGAAGCTGGCCGCGTGGTCAGATGATCCGCGACCGCAGGTTATCACCAGTTTGGGTGGCCGCGCGCGCAACAGGGCACCAAGATCAGCCATCAGCGTTGCATTTTCAATGCGTTGACGTGCCACAACGGCACCAGATTCGCGGGCTTCTTGGCGCATCAGGGTTTCATTATGGCCCATTTTTCCAACTTCCTGTGCTCGCCTGCAATGTTATGCATTCAGGGCCGCAAAATAACTAGAGCGTTCGTTAAATTGCCGCTATGGTTTCGGCTAGAGTGGTATGCAATTGGTACCACTATTGCAAGCGATGCGAGGCATTATGTCGACCGAAGATCTCGACCCCCACTTTGTAGATTTGGATAAATGGTCCAGTGTTGAAGCCATCACTGCGATGATTGAAGGCCAATTTAGCGCCATTGGTGCTGTTCAAGGCGCTGCAGGTGCCATCGGGGCCAGTGTTGATGCAGCAGCTTTAAGACTTGCTGGCGGAAAAGGTCGACTGGTCTATGCAGGGGCTGGGACCTCGGGACGGGTCGCGGTTCAAGACGGCGTTGAGCTGTTGCCCACCTACAGCTGGCCGTGGGAGCGATTGGCTTTTGCCGTTGCCGGAGGAGAAATCGCACTGATGCGCGCGGTTGAAAATGCCGAGGATGACCGTGAAGCGGGCGAACGTTTTGTTGTTGAGCATGATGTTAATGCCCACGACGTGGTTATTGGCGTCGCAGCATCAGGTAAAACGCCTTACACTTTGGCTGTGCTGGAAGCTGCGCGTGCCGCAGGCGCACTCACAATTTCTATGGCCAATAACAAAGACACACCTATGTTGGCGGCTGCCGAGTATGGCATTTTACTTGATACCGGCAGTGAACCGGTATGTGGGTCAACCCGAATGAAAGCAGGAACCGCGCAAAAAGTGGCGCTGAACATGTTTTCCACGGCCCTTATGGTCAAACTTGGTGGTGTCTATAAAGGCTTAATGGTTGGCATGCAGGCCACCAACGCCAAATTGCGCGTTAGGGCTGCAAAAATCGTCCAAGCCCTGTCAAATTGTGACGAAGCAATAGCGAGAAGCGCGCTTGACGTCACCAAGGGCGATATTCGCGGTGCGGTGTTGCTCGCCTTGGGAATTGACGACGCCAGTGAGCGCAAAGCCATGCTAGAAAGTTCGCGTGGCAATTTGCGGGCCGCTCTCGCACCCTTACTGGAGGAATGATGGCATATTGGCTGTTGAAATCGGAGCCAGAGGCCTTCTCGTGGCAAGACCAAGTTGCGCGCGGGGCAGAAGGAGAGCCGTGGAGTGGCGTGCGCAACCATCAGGCCAAGAACTTCATGAAACAAATGAAGCCAGGCGATTACGCCTTCTTCTACCACACCGGCAACCATCGCGAAATCGTCGGCATTGTCGAGATCGCCAGCGCCCCTTTCCCCGATCCAACGGACCTGACTTGGATTGCCGTCACCACAGTTGCCAATCAAAAGATGGGTTGTCCAATCAGTCTGTCTGACATCAAAAACCGGCCTGAACTCGCGGATATAGCCCTCTTGAAACAGTCTCGCTTGTCAGTTCAACCCGTCACTGATGATGCGTGGGCGATCATATTGGCTATGGGCGGGATAGCCGAACCGCGCTGACGCCAAGACTTAGCCCCGCGCGCGAAATATCCGTTGATAAGCAAAGAAGTTAAATGTGGAGGCGATCACGGTTCCAACGACCATGGCCGGCAACCAATTAAGGCCTGCTCTCAATAAACCTGCATAGACCCCGTAATTAATCGCAACGCCAAAAAAGCTCGCGCTGACATAAGCGCTAACTTCACCAAATGTTATCGGGCCGGCGGCACTAAAAGTCAGGGTTCGATTCAAGACGAAGGTGAACCCAATCGACACACAAATCGAAATGCCCCGCGCAAGGTAAGCATTCATGCCCATACGCGTCAGCGCCCAAACGATGGCCGCATCCAAAAAGAATGCTAATCCACCGACAAATAGAAACCGGATTGCTGGCGTCTTGATGAGTTTTGCGATTAACAGCGTATCAACTCCGCCCCTGATAGGGGATCATTGCCGTATGTATGTTTCCACCTTTAATCTTGATTGTAGCCACTGATGTCAACTCCTTTGCCAACCCAAGATGAGCAACAACCAAAAGGCACGATGTCGGTGCCTCGTTTGATTTTTCGACTTGTGCTGATTGCTGCAATCGTAGTGGCAATAGTTCAAATGCTGGCCCCACATTGGACACGCGTCGTGGCATGGGGTCTGGCTGACAACGATGATGCTATGCGCGTTTTGGAAGTGCGCGACTGGTTGGGAGGACAAGCGTGGTTTGACCTAACCCAACACCGCCTGAACCCCCCAAGTGGTGGAGACATGCATTGGTCGCGGATGGCCGATTTGCCGTTGGCAGCGCTTATGGTCCCTTTGATCGCCATCTTTGGTTCAGACTTAGGCGCAAAATACGCTGCATTCTGGTGCCCCGCCTTACTCGGCCTGCTCTATGTCTGGATTTGTGGACGCACGGCTGTAAGTCTGGTGGGGAAGTCTGCATTTCTACCGGCCATATTCGTCGTGTCATGCGCCCCTGCGGCCTTATCGTACTTTTTGCCCGGCCGCGTGGACCACCATGGTCTGCAAATGATTTTAACTGCGTGTGCGTTGTGGGGACTATTTACCAATCAGGCCCGCTCATCGGCTTTGGCCGGCCTGTCGACAGCCATTGGTATCAGCATTGGGCTAGAAGCGCTGCCGTTACAAATTGTACTTATCGGATGGGTGGCTGCTCGTTGGGGCCTGCAAGGTGAAGACGTGCGCGAGCAAACAATCGGCTTTGCGTTGGGGTTTGGCATCTCGTTGGTCGCATTGTTTGTTTTGAATGTACCTGCGGCTAAATGGAACTTGCCTGTTAATGATGCTATTGGGCG
>JAYSRI010000252.1:0-3954 GCA_043721175.1 Alphaproteobacteria bacterium | reverse complement strand
CCTTGTTTCAGGTAGACGGCCTTGAAGTCTGGGGTCCAGCACCGCCGCCAATCGCCATGGTTCGCGGCTGGCGACGTCGGCGCTTTATCATTCAAGCTGACCGAAGTGTGGATTTATCGGCCTTTATGGCAGCTTGGCGCGCCGCATTTAAGGTGCCCGCAAGTGTGCGCGTAACCATTGATATTGATCCGTATTCGTTTTTGTAACGCGCGTTTTAGCGCGCGCTATAGACGCGGGTTAAAAACGCGTCGACGGCGGCAGCAGTTTCGGCGGGTCGCTCTTCTTGGGGCAAATGCCCAGTATTCGGGTAGGTAATTGCCGTCGCCCCCTTGATGTCGCCGGTAAACCGAGCCGCATCGGATACCGGGATCCAAGGGTCTAAGTCCCCCCAAAGCACCAGCGTAGGTGCTGCAATGGTCGACATTTGTTTATAAGCATCAGGGTCATCAGGCCCAGCCCGCAATCGCGATAATGTCGCCTGACGGTTACCTTTGCGCATTAGAAGGTCATAGTAACGATTGACCATTTGAGGGGTCACAAGTGTGTCGTCCACAATGACTTGCTTGAGATTGCTGGCAAGGATCGAGCGGTTGGTAAACATCGAAAAGGCCTCACCCAGAACTGGCGCGCGCGCAATCCGAAACACGAGTGGCGGCTTACCTTCTACGGCTCGCGGGTATCCCGCTGCATCAACTAATACCAAACCCGCAACGCGCGTTGGGTGCGCCAACGCATAGCGCCAAGCCACCGCACCGCCCATGGAATTACCAGCTATTACAAAGCGTTCAATCTTTAGGTTAGTAGCCAATTCATCGACAACACGTACATAACTTGCGCCACTATAGACCCCACTCGCCGATGGCCCTGTTAGGCCATGAGCCGGAAAATCAAAACTCACGACCCGCCATTTGCCCTTGAGCGCAGCTACCCAAGGCTCCCAAGCATGCAGGCTCGCGTTCGAGCCATGGGCCAAGAATATTACCGGGGCATCGCGTGGTCCTTCGTCGCGCACGTGCAGTCGCACGCCATCACTGAGTTGAATAAACTGTGATGCCGGAGACGTGTAGCGTTGCTCCACCGTCTGGATAGGTAGATCAACCGCGCATCCAGTCAGACTGAAGGCAGATAGACCAAGGACGAGAGCTGATACAAATTTATGGCGCATAAAAATGTTGTGACGAGGAATGGCAGGCGAGTCTAGTGCAAACGCACGCGCCGTTACCAAACCCCAATATTGGCAGCACTCGCCCATGGCTCAGAGGGTTCCAAACGCGCGCCCTTCTGCAACAGCTCCACCGAAATGCCATCTGGTGATCGAACGAATGCCATATGACCATCGCGCGGCGGGCGGTTAATGATGATGCCTTGATCGGCAAGGCGTTGGCAAACTTCGTAGATATTGTCGACACGGTAAGCCAAATGGCCGAAATTGCGGCCACCTTCATACGACTTCTCGTCCCAATTATAGGTGAGTTCAACCATGGGCAGACCGGCTGGTAAGCCCCCCTCGTTGTCGCCGCCCGCCATTTTGAAGCGCTCAGCATCGTCAGGAGTGGCAAGAAACACGAGGGTAAAACGTCCGGCGTCGTTCTCGTTACGCCGCAACTCTATCAAACCAAGACCATTCACAAAGAATGCGAGCGCCGCATCGATATCGCCGACGCGGATCATTGTGTGGAGGAAGTTCATGTTGCTTTTCCTTGTTATACTAGCCAGTTTGTTGACCAGGGTAGCGCTCATTGCGGGCTTGGTTCAAGGCCGATTGAAGCGCGTCTGCAAAATCAAGCCGCTCCTTTGGGGACAAACACGTTGCGAGCGGTACAGACGTCCCCCCTGCACGTAAGCGCACGTGCGCCTCATATTCGTTGAGTTCGTCAATTTGCACTTGCGCGAATGCAGGGCTGACAGACCACCAACCAATGTGCCCACGGTAACAAGTTCGCGAGATCACAACCTCGTTCGCGGTGATCCGGATCGTTTCACACTCCCGCAAACCCGCAACAAAATTGACCTTAAAGGCCAAATAAATCAGCAGAACGTCAAACCCAAAAAACCCAATTACTGGCCAAGCACCAATGGCCCAAAACCCCAAACCTACTAAAAAACTCATCGCCGCCATCGACAACATCACTGCTCGAAAACCATTGGCTGAGAGTGATCGGTTAGGCCGCAAAGTTGCGTCCATATAGACCTTGCCATTGGCAAGCCTTGGTTGAGAAGGCAACGCGGTGATTGATGCGGTCATGTTCGAGACATAGCGCACAGCAACATTATTGCCAGTGGATTAGTCTGCGCGACGGAACTTGGACAATTGCGACTTCATGAGGCCCATTGCGATCCCGTCCGGCAATAATTTGGCAAATGCCGCAATGGTCTTATTGAGAGACCCCGAAACGACAACAGCCTGATTGGCTTCAACGCCGTCAAAGCCAATCTCGACGACTTTGCGTGCTTCAAGCCACATCCAGCTTGGCATCGCATTGATCTGTTCACGCATCCCGTTGACGTCATGAAACTCTGAACGGGTGAAGCCGGGGCATAGCGCGCTGACGTGCACACCAGTTGACTGGTTTTCCAGATTGAGCGACTGGCTAAACTTGATCAAAAACGCCTTTGACGCGCCATACAAAGTCGCCCCAGCCGCCCCCGGAACATGCCCTGCAAGCGATGCAACGTTGATAATTCGGCCAAATTTGCGCGCTTGCATCCCGGGCAACAGGCGATGCGTTAACTCAAGGGGCGCTTCTACCAGCACTTGCATGAAAGCCGCATGCTCGTCCCAGCTTGAAGCCAAATAATTGCCCTGCAAACCATAGCCTGCATTATTGATCAGCGCATCGACGTGGCGCCCCTTGGCTTCAATCTGGGCAATTATGGCAGCGGGTGCGGCGCGATCCGCGAGATCTGCGCTAATTGTTAGGCACGTTGCGCCCCACTTCGCTGACAATTCGCTCGCCAACGTTTCAAGGCGATCAGTCCGCCGTGCGGTCAATGCCAGATCATAGCCGCGCTCTGCATAAAGGTGCGCAAATGCTTCTCCAATTCCGGCTGAGGCTCCTGTTATCAAACAAAGACGTCGTGCCATGTCGCTCTCCTGTTGCCAGCTGTCGTGTCGTTGAAAGTGCGATATAGATGGTTGACGATGGCGTCTAGCGCTAACACGTCGGTGTTTCCCGCGAGAAACAACGCAGTTCGGTGAGAAGAATGAACTTGGATGTCGCGCTACAGCGCAGCAGGATTGAAGGCCCCACATAAAAGGCGTAATGGCCGCTTCCGAACCATGCGTGCACATTGCACGGGGCCTATGTTGCCGCGCATAAAGGGAGCCCAAATGGCGTCCACAGAAGTTTCACAGCCAGGCCAAGAAGTGTCCCAGGGGCACGGTGATAGTCATGGAAATGGCCATGGCCACAGCAAGTCTGGCTTTTTCATGCTGGCCTTAGGGTCAGTTGGCGTGGTCTTTGGCGACATTGGCACGAGCCCATTTTATGCAATGCGCGAAGCGCTGCATCATGCCAAAGGGTCTGGCAACCATGAACTAGCCGTTATTGGCGTTGTTTCATTAGTATTGTGGGCGTTGTTCTTCATTGTTACCTTAAAATACGTCGTCTTCTTGATGCGCGCAGACAATAAGGGCGAAGGGGGCACATTGGCGTTGATGGCGTTGGCGCAGCGTGCCGTAGGCAAAAAATCGAACTGGATATTCTTGTGTGGCGTGATGGGTGCTGCTTTCTTTTATGGCGACGGCATCATCACGCCGGCAATTTCAGTTCTAGGTGCCATCGAAGGCTTGAAGATCGCACCAGGTGTCGGGGATTTTTTCAAACCCAACATTATTGTTGGTATTTCTGCTGTTATCTTGGTCGGCCTGTTTTTGGTGCAATCAAAAGGAACACACAAGATTGCCGTTTGGTTCGGCCCAATCACAGCGGTCTGGTTTCTGACTTTGGCCGG
>JAYSRI010000251.1:0-3958 GCA_043721175.1 Alphaproteobacteria bacterium | reverse complement strand
CCGGATAACTGCGTCCGCGGTAGGTGACATCAAACTTGCGACGGCGATAAGGCTTCACAGAATATTGGGTTAGCCAACGTGGCACATAGCCTGTCAGAATATGCTCAAAGTGGATATTTGCTACTCGGTCAGCTGGATAAACTTTTAGTGTTTCGCTGGGCTTGGTAACAGTGAAAACGACAGATATCCCCGTTTCTTCAATCGCCTCTACAGTTCTATCAATGAATCGATATTCATCTTGAATAAACAAGATTTTTAGCCCCCGAAACTCACTCATTTCGCGTCGCATCGCCGGGGTAATGTAGCTATCTAGGGCCAAGGTCAGAGAGAAATGGATAGCGACTACATCGAAATCGCGCATTTTCACTTCTTTAGGCAAACCGCCCAAACAGCTCACGATGACAAGCTCGTGTTTGGAAAACTTTAGAAACGAATTGATAAAATCGCAGTTTGCCGGCGCTGATTTAACGTTGTAATCGCACATGAAGAGAATGCGCGTGCGCTTGAGGTCTTTTTCGCTTCGGAGCGGAACGATTGGCACTATTGTTTGTGCTTTAGCCACTTCACTTTGTTCCTTCAGACGATCAGATGTCGTTTTCATACTAGCCAAAATTCATTCCTCGCTGCTGCAGGATTCGATCAAACACAACTCGCCCAGCCGCTGAGCTTTTGCGGTATTCTCGTAGAGAAAAACATCAACCGCGCTTACCACCATGCCAATGAAAGATGTTCTTATCAAGGTGATGCTAACCCGAATTATTCAAGATCGCACACCTGGTTTGTTTTTATGTACAATTGCACCGGGCAGTCATGCAATGCATGTTCAACTGAAACTAGTTACTTTCAGTCGGGGGTGCCAATATTTGCAAGACAACGGACTCAACTGGACCAGTCCAAGCACGTATTAGCTCCCGGAAAGGTGAAAAATAAACGCAACTCAAGTCTTTGCCATCGACTTGAACAACAGTCATGGTTGGTCCGCCAGACCTTAAAACCACCACATCGCCTTTGGAATATACCATATCAGACTCAACCTACCCCTTTGATATCACTATTTCTTGACATAAATTCTGCCCACGGTTCTGGATACACTGCCAAAGCGTCAGCCACTAGTGCCAATTTGCAGCCTAATTAAGCACTCAAGCCTCGATTAAGACAATAAAGTTTGGCGCGCTCCAATCTGGTCGGCTCAGCGATATGCCAATAAAGTCTGCGCGGCATTTGGCGCGAAATTGCAATAATACATCCCAAGCGTGATGGTGACTTGTTGATGATGTATTAGTTCGCCGCTTCGGAGTTCATCGAGCTTCAAAATCCAACAACGCGGCTAACTGGATTGAGCGATTGTCGCAGCGACATTTGCCAGATATTCAGCACTGACGGATTTTGCATCGCCTTCAGCCCGTATCTGTCCGTGATCCAACCAGATGGCACTGTCACAGAACGATTCGATTAAATAAGTTGAGTGCGAAGCCAAGATGACGCAGCCTGATTCTGAAAGCAAATCATCGATGCGCCTTTGTGCCTTGATCATAAAAGCCGCATCCCCGGCTCCAAGCATTTCATCAAGCACAAGTATTTCTGAGGGAAAAGCCGTTGCGACAGCAAATATCAACCGTGCGACCATGCCAGCGCTGTAAGTTGCCACCGGAAGGTCGATGTAGACACCAAGCTCTGTAAACTCAACTATTTCTTCAATCCGGTCCTTAATCAAGGCAAAGTCTTGCACAAAATACAATGCCATCGCCTTTATATTGGCACGTCCTGACATGTTTTGATCAAGGCCAGCACCTAGATTAAAAAAGCTCCTCGCTTCTCCTGTGCGAACCAACCGCCCTCGCGTGATTGGCAGCACCCCGGCAATCACCTTTAGCAAGGTGGATTTTCCAGCACCATTATGGCCAATAAGCCCAAGCCGCTGGCCTTTCCCGACCTTTAGATTGATCGAGTCCAAGGCTTTGACCATAACCATTCCGTCAGCGCTTTGGGCTAGTGCGCTTCCCAGAACCGCACGCATCATAGTCCTGCGGATATCCAGCGTTGCTGCATTCTTGAAAGTCGGAATGGTAACGCTCACGTTGCGAAGTTCAACCATCAGATTAGTCATACAAAGTTCCCAACTTGCCGAAGCTCGTCATATTCTTAGACCCAAAACACCGCGTTGCGCCGAACGAAACGCGCAGCAACATAGGCTAGGCACCATGCAACAAGAACCAGCACAACTAACACTGCAAGCGTCGCCTCATGCAGCGGTTGCCCCAACAGGGGTGAGCGAATCGAATCTAGCAAATAGAAAAACGGGTTGCCCTCGACCACGAATGACCGATCCGAGGATACAAGATTTGGTTTCCATAGAACGGGCGTACACAAAAACATGACATACATAAAAGAGCTAACCGCGGGAATGACGTCGCGAAACCTGGCCCCCATCACAGCGAGGAACACAGCAAAACCGTACAAAGCCAAAGCAACTAACGTCAGTGTCACTGGGAACATCAACATATACAGCGTCAAAGGAACCTTGAACAAAACGATGACAAGCAAATGAACAACCAGCGCATGCGCAAACTGAACAAAAATCCGCGTGACAAGCTGAGCCGTGAAGACTGAAGTCGGCATGGCAAACGACTTCATTGTCATCGCATTGACAACAAAGGTGTTGGGTGCGCCGATCAGCACATTCGCGATTAGATTCCAACAGATCACGCTAGCTGACAGGAACGGAAAGAAAGTCTCATACGGCTGCTTGAGCACACCCGAGTAAACGAAGGCGATAGCAAAAACGACAACAAACTGGGTAAGGACCAGCCAAAACGGCCCAATTACGGTACGTTGATATTGCCTATTTACTTCCTCGATTGAAAAATAAGCAACAAAATTCAACCAACGCCTATCGAAGAACAAATTCTGGAGAATTCCATCGCTTTCTCCTCGCTGGACCCGCTTTTTAGCGGCGGAAGCTCCACTATTTTGTTTTAGCTCCACTTTAAAACTCCAGCTGCTTTTGAACGGGTGAGCGAGGGCGCAGACTTAAAAATCGGATAAAGCAAACTCTGGCGGCGCCTGTGGCCTTGCTTTGCACAATCTGCGCTCTACCGGTCTCCACTTTGGGCGGTGACATAAAGCATATGCGTCGCGATTGAAACCCAAAATCTGCAGATAAAACATGCAACACCTTGAGGCGATTTGAAAGCTTTTCGCTTAATTGGGCGAAATCCTGTTGCACCCTGACTTTCAAATTGAGCCGACCTTGCCTTTTTCTTGCTTTAGAAATTCAGGAACGCCTGTTACAGTGTCAGTTGCTGCAATTGGTTCACCCAACTCGATCCAAGCTGGCTTATGCTCGGCGGCGAGGTGTGGTCGGACACGGTGACGCGAGCGTCTCTGGCTATGGTTAGCAGTTCGCGGGGTCTCTTATAAAATGTTCGAATTCCACCTTTCTTTGGATTGAGACTGGGACTAAAAATGAGACTGGGACTGAAGCTGGTACTTTTGGAATGAAACTCGCAACTTTGAGGTAAAGCATGTGCGGATTGTATGCGTCTGTTGGAGTTCAGCCCGAGCGGGAACGACTAAGACGTGTTGCGCATCGCGGGCCTGATGGAGAACAATGGGAAGTTATCGATACGCCAGCTGGCCCCCTCGCGCTGGGGCACCGTCGGCTGGCCATCATTGATTTATCCGACCAAGCCGTCCAACCCATGTGGACCGAAGATGGGCGACAAGTCATTATTTTTAATGGGGAAATTTATAATTATTTAGAACTGCGCCAAGAACTCATTGAGCAAGGCTGCGAATTCAAAACCAAATCTGATTGCGAAGTCCTGCTGCTAGCTTTACGCCTCTGGGGATTGTCTGTTTTGCCACGATTGCGGGGCATGTTTGCGTTTGTCCATTTTGACAGGCAGACCAATCTTCTGACAGTGGCGCGGGACAGTTTCGGCATCAAGCCCTTATC
>JAYSRI010000250.1:0-3967 GCA_043721175.1 Alphaproteobacteria bacterium | reverse complement strand
TATTGTTGACATGAGCATAGATATGCTAGGCCCAAATACAAACATGACTCCACAGTTTTGGAAGGACAGATGCCTAATATGTTAAATAAACGCAGCTTTTTAAGTATGTCGGCCGCAATCGGTGTAAGTAGCGCCTTTAGCCTCGGTGCACAGGCGACCGAGATTTTATTGCCTGCATCAGCGATCCAAACCGATCTCGCGAGCCTGAAGCAAGTTTACACCAATTTGCACCCAGGCCTTTACCGATATGCCACACCAAGCCAAATTGAAGCGCGGTTTCGATCTGTCTCACAAAAATTTGCTCAGCCAGCATCGCTTGCGCGTGTCTATCTCGAAGTTTCAAAATTGCTCGCGAGTGTGCGGTGTGGGCACAGTTATGCGAATTTTTATAGTCAGTCAGACGCGGTTCAAAACACACTTTTTGCTGGAACAAATCGCCTGCCCTTTCGCTTTGTTTGGCTGAAAAAAACGATGGTTGTTACCGATCCCGCTGGTTTAAGCGGCTTGATTAAGGGCGCACGTATTTCGCATATAAATGGCATTTCCACCGCCGAGATATTGCGCTCTCTACTTCCTTATGTTCGCGCTGATGGACATAATGTCGGCAAACAAACTAGCCTGTTAAGTGTAGATAGTGATGAAGGCTTTCAAACATTTGATATTTTCTATGCGCTTCATTTCGGTACGTCTACAGAATTTAGGTTGGTTGGGCAGCAGCCGGATGGGACAGCTTTTGACGTGCGTGTGGCTGCGATAAACTTGCAAGCTCGCCGTATGATGACAGCTCCAGCACCACTTTCTGATCAAGCGCCACGCTGGCAACTTGATATCCGTAACAACAAAGTTAGCGTGTTGACGATGCCAACATGGGGTCTTTATCATACCACATGGGACTGGAAGGCTTGGTTGGCCGCTGCTTTTGTTCGACTTTCTGACGCACAGAGTGAGCGTTTGATTATTGATATTCGTGGCAATGAGGGCGGAAGTGATGATTGTGGCCCTGAAATCCTTGGCTATTTGACGCAAAACCCTCTGGCACCACAAGCGGGGGAACGTCGTGTGCGGTATCGAAAAACCCCCGATGCTCTTAATCCAATCCTTGAAACTTGGGACGATCGCTTTCGCGATTGGGGCAACAATGTTGCTCAGCGCCGCGATGGCATGTTTGACCTCCTTGACGAGAAAGGTCGCAGTGGCGGGAACGTAACACCAAAGACACCCCGATTTGCGGGAAAGGTGACTGTGCTAACCGACCCAAGCAATAGCTCCGCAACGTTACAGTTTTGCCAAATGTTACGCGAAAATCGCCTTGGGCGGATTTTGGGGCAAACAACTGGCGGTAATTTGCGCGGTATCAATGCCGAAAAATTTATGTTCTGCCGCTTGCCAAACATTGGGATAGAGGTCGATGTACCCCTTGTGGGCTTCTTTCCAAACGGAACACCCAGTGACAGCGGCCTCGTGCCAGATATTGTTGTCACCCCCACCTGGCAAGACATAGCCAGCGGCTTTGATCGAACCCTGGATATGGCGTTGAAATAGCGAGGTTAAAGTGTCCGAGGCTAGATCGCCGTGCTACATTCGTGAAGCACATCAGGTCGATCTAGCTCTTCAAGATGGAGCCTACGTGCCACAAAAATCCGTTTCAGATTTTACAGCATGTAAGCTCTCAGCTTTTTCAACTCTGAGCATCGGCGCACTTGGCTTGAACCGCCTTAGCTACCAAACGCGTATTTCACCCGCATGCCAACCACCAAAGCTCGGCGCGCAAACAATCCGCCAGCTGGATTTGCGATGTATTGCACATCGCCTTGCAGCGACAATGCCTCACTAATGGGTGCAGCGTAAGTCAATTCGATATTTGTTTCGGCCTCATCCGTGAGGCCGGAAGCAACAACATCACTGCTGATGCGCGCATGTGCAATGGCGATGCCCAATTGATCGCTTTTACGGAACTTGAGTGGACCGGTGACAATCAATCCAGCCGCCAGATAGCTTTGAGTGAAATTAAGCTCTTTATCGGTCATTCCAGCGCGCACGAAGTAAGACATGTTGGCGTCGTCGACATATTCCAACGTGCCGTAAATGCCATTATTGCGCGCGGAACCATTGCGCAGCAACAATGCTTGGGACGCTTGGGTGTATCCCCAAATCCCGGCCACAGCGCGCATTTTACCCCGTTGATACTCAGCTTCGCCTACCAGCAATGCGCCATCGCTTTGCCGCCAAGCAAGATCAGTTCTTTCAGGTTGATCGGGGTCGCCCGGTACCGCATCAAAAGCACCAGTGCGCACGCGCAAACTATCATAAAGCTCCACTTCGCCAACAACAGCCAGCCCAAGAATTGGGAAAATCGATGGGCCACTGGCCCCGGTTTGCGAGAATGTAGGGTTGATCCCATGTGATGGGTTCAAAAACAACGCCGACACTCCAGGCGCATCAAAGGTGCCGTTGAGATCAATCAGCCCGGCCTTCAAAATAGCCTGATCGTCACCCCACGTTTTGGCGATCCACGTTTCATAAGGGCGCAATGCTGCGGTGCCTGTTTCGATATTTGAAATACCTTGAATATCACTAACCAACTCACTGATTGAGCTCTGATTGTTGTAGAGTAAGCCAACAGTAGCGGTAATACCTTTGAGACCATGTGCCGTACCATCGTAATTGAGTTGGAGACCAAAATTATCGAGGTAGCGGCTGCCGCGTTCAACCCCACCAGACACCACACCTATGAAATCGGCAGTATAGTTCCCAGAGTAAGACCAAGTTTTAGGTGCAGTAACAGTCGCTTCTTGGGTCGCTTCTTGGGCCTGAACCACTGATGATAGCCCAGCCGGGACCAGCGCTAACAGCAGCGCGTATTTAGAAATAGATTTTGTCATGTTTAGGCCGCCGCGATGATTTTGAAGAATTCGTCGGCGCGAGTACGCAAATTGGTCGTTTGAGCTGCCACTTCGTCTGCTGCCCGCGTCACTTGGCGTGATGCGCTTGCAGCTTCGTGCGCCGATTGCCTCAAGTCCTCGACACTCGCTGAGGCCGCACTTGTGCCCCGCGATGCATCAACAGCACTTTGGGCAATTTGCCCTGTGGCACCCGTTTGCTCGTTCACAGAACTGGCCGCGTCATTGGCAAGCCCCTGCATTTCCTCAACCATTTCGGTGACGCGGCGTACCGCACCGACCACATGGTTGGACGCCTCGCGAATACGCGCGATCCGGCTGGCAATATCCTCGGTTGCCGAACCAGTTTGTTCGGCCAAGGATTTGACCTCAGACGCAACAACCGCAAATCCTTTGCCAGCTTCTCCAGCACGCGCTGCCTCGATGGTTGCGTTGAGGGCTAATAGATTTGTTTGGCTGGCCACATCATCAATCATGGAAACCACTTGCCCAATTTCAGCGACCGCAGCGGCGAGATCCTTAACAGACACATCGGTCTCACGGCCAAGGCTAACAGCTTCGCCAGCAAGGCGCGCAGACTGCTGCATCCGGTAGGAAATTTGCTCGACTGATTGGGTGAGTTGCGTTGTAGCTGCAGCAATCGAGCCCACACTGTCGGACGCCTCAAGAGAGGCACGAGCCGCTTCTTGCGTGCGGCTTTGGGTTTGTTCGGCCATAGCGCCTAATTGGCAGGCGCTCGATTGCAAATCCTCAGACGTGGACGATAGGTTTTGTAGACTTTTCGAGAGCAGTTTTGAAAAATCACCGGTCGATTGCTCGATAGCTTTTGCCCGCGCTTGCCGCTCTGTTAGGTTCATTGCTTCACGCGCTTCTAGCGCTGCTCGAGCCAAAGCATTTTCGCGGAACAAGCTCATCGCTTGAGCCAGTTTCCCGATTTCACCACCCATCCCGCTATGAGGCGCTTCAACCTCGATATCGCCCGCCGCGAGACTGTCCATAGCGTTCGCCAAGTCCGAGATTGGTGCGCTCAGTGTGCGGCGTGCTACGGCGATCAAAAACAACGTCAA
>JAYSRI010000249.1:0-1605 GCA_043721175.1 Alphaproteobacteria bacterium | reverse complement strand
ATACGCCACTTTCCCCCGTGGGCGCTAACACCAGAAACTCATGGCTCAGATCGCCACCAATCGGACCCGTGTCTGCGCGCATCGGCACAGCTTGTAGTCCAAGTCTTTGAAACGTCTTCAAATAGGCAAGGAACATCTTGTTATAAGCGTCGCGGGCTCCGGCCTCATCCAAATCAAAGCTATAGGCGTCTTTCATCAAGAACTCACGGCCGCGCATCACCCCAAAACGGGGCCGCACTTCGTCGCGAAACTTCCATTGGATATTGTAAAGGTTGAGCGGCAATTCTTTGTAAGATCGAACATTGGCGCGAAATATGTCTGTGACGACTTCTTCTGCTGTAGGTCCAAACAGAAGATCACGGTCGCCACGATCTTTAATGCGCAACATCTCAGCCCCATAAGCGTCATAGCGACCACTTTCACGCCACAGGTCTGCACCCTGCATTGTCGGCATGAGAACTTCTAGCGCCCCGGAGCGGTCTTGCTCTTCGCGCACTATTTGCTCAATTTTTTTCAAAACCTTGAGGCCAAGCGGCAACCAAGAATAAATTCCCGCCGAATGTTGCTTGATCATGCCGGTGCGCAGCATCAGCTGGTGCGAAACGATCTCGGCACCCGAAGGCGTTTCTTTTGTGACGGGCAGAAAATAGCGCGACATGCGCATAGGCAGACACCTTGTTATTAATCGCTCTGGTAAATTGCTGTATCTGGCATAGTGCGCACCGCGCCATGACGCAATTATGGCACGCAGAAAAGAGCCCACGAAAGGAGCGTCGATTGCTGTCCAGTAAAGTGCTTGCAGAATTTAGAACTCGACGCCTTTGGATTGATCTTGTAACCAACGAGTCACAGGTCAACTATGTGGGGGGCTGACATGACTGACATCTTTTTGTCCTATAACCGCGACGATCAAGCCGTTGCCCGCCGGTTTGCAAACGCTTTCGAAAGCCAGAACTTCAAGGTTTGGTGGGATACGACTTTGCGGACCGGAGAAGCCTATGATGAAGTCACTGAGGCGGCTTTGCGAAGTGCCGAAGCAGTTGTCGTTTTGTGGTCGAAAAAATCAGTGGTATCACGTTGGGTCCGCGCTGAAGCATTATTGGCATATCGCAACAAGACGCTTGTGCCATGCATGATCGAACCATGTGAGCGCCCTATCATGTTCGAGCTAACGCAATCGGCCGAAATTTATGGATGGAACGGCAATCTAAGCGATCCGCGTTGGTTAGCATTATTGGCAGATGTCAACGCCATGCTTGCGAGTAACAAGTCCACTGATACTCAGTTAGCATCTGGAGAAACTAAAGTGCGCGGTCCAGCAAAGCCTGGAATTGATCGTCGCGCCGCGCTTTTCATAGGCTGTGCAACTGCCACAGGTGCTGCGGCGGTCGGGCTTTGGATTAGCCGCGACAAACTTGCAGCTATGTTTCTGCCGGCTCAAGGAACCAACAGCGTCGCCGTGTTGCCATTCATCACTATCGGGGACGAAAACAGCCAATCCTATTTCGCAGACGGCCTATCAGCAGAAGTGCGCGCCGAATTGGCGAGCAACCCCCAACTTCGGGTCGTGGCGCAAACCTCTTCGGCCAACTTCAAAGTACGCAG
>JAYSRI010000248.1:0-1605 GCA_043721175.1 Alphaproteobacteria bacterium | reverse complement strand
AAATTGTGGATCTTGGTAATTGGGTTCTGACCGAAATAGAAGAGGCGGACTATCCGGGTAGTCGGTGATCTGGACGTCACAACAAAGTCCGACACCGTTCCTGACTTCACCCCAGTAGCGAACTTCGTCCCCGGACTGCGGGCGTTTAACCTGAATCAATTCAGTGCCAAAACCCGCAAGAAACATTGAACACATCGGCGCGGCGAGCAAGTTTGGTTTGTCGAGAACCTTAACGCCTTTAAGTGACCGCGCGCCTGGTTCAGCCAAGGCTGTCAATTTATTGACCCGTTCAAGATGAGCGGCATTGGCATTGGTATGCCGCTACAACCTGCGGTAACTGGTTCGCTTTTCTTGCCAGTGTAAGTAGCCCATGAAAGATGCTGTGCATCTCAAGTTCTTTCATCGATGTCTCTTTCGCTACGATTCTGAAATTGTTGAAATTGAAGCTTTAATTAAAGTGTTTCTGCACTGTAACCGTATGCTGCTAATCGAACTACCGTTTTTTTTCTGTGGGACGGAGAAATATTTTCACGTAAGCCGAAAGGTCGAAATCATGGGGCAAACACCCCTTGTCATTTCCTGTAAATCCTGACTGAGACGATACATAGTCGTCGCGCCCGGTGGGGCTCCCATCTACGCAAAAAACAAGGGCGTCCCAGATGGCTGTGCGTGTCGAATCGCTCCTCACCAGCGCGCCGGGCCTGCAAGGCCTGCCAGGCCCCGTGGGCTGTCAAAAAGCTCCATCTTGACACCTCGCTCAAACGCATCGACCTTGAGCTAACCTGTTTTGCCAAACGCTGCCAAACGCCTGCCCTGCCCGCACCTCACCCAAGCAAGGCGTGCATGACCGCATGAGCTGGCAATCGCAGCACCCCGACTTCTTGAGCACAGAACCAAGATACAAGAGTGAATTCATAATCATGCGGAAATTACTCGTTTGTACAACTGCCGCCAGCGCCACATGGGCGTCGGCTCGCGCCTGCAAGTAGGAGTCTGGGCGGCAGAAGACGCGTCGGCTGCAAAGTGTCCGCAGCGGCAAACCAGCAATAGCGCACTGTGCATTAAATATGTATCAAGCCCAGTGAATACGTGCGTAAACAGCTATAAAAAACATAGCAACAATAGGTTTGTTTGGCTTTATGCCTTGACTTTGAAGACAGCTGCTGACCCCGATTTCCCTGGAGTCTCTGGGTTTGCGGTCTTCATGGTTTCCACCGTTTCGAGTTTCTGCGGCAGCGCAAACAATTAGACCGGGTTTTGCGGTTCTTTTTTGCTTGAACCTGAGCGATTCGACATCAGCAAAGCCACTTTCAAATTCAACTTAAACTTTAAAAAGAGACACAACATGACCTCATCTCGCAAAATCCTCGTTTCATTGACTTTGGCGGCAGGTTTGGCCACCTTCGGTGCAATTGCCCAAACCGGTCCGGCGCCTTACGGCTCGCCAATTACCATTGAGCAAGCTAAAAAAGCGATGGTGGCTGCCGAAGCCGAAGCGCGTAAAAACAACTGGCAGGTCGTGATCTCGATTGTCGATAGCGGTGGCCATCTGGTGATGTTGCAGCGGCTGGACGCACAAACCGGGAGTATTGAAATAGCCACTGG
>JAYSRI010000247.1:0-1607 GCA_043721175.1 Alphaproteobacteria bacterium | reverse complement strand
TTGCAACAACTTGATAGCCAGCATCTCGCAGTGCAATCGAAATGGCCGCCCCAATGCCACGTGTGCCGCCCGTTACTAATGCAATCTTACTCATCGTATTTTACTCTCCAACCGTGCTGCTAATTAAACGCCGTTCGCCCCAAACCAAGCCAACATCCGCGCCCAACCATCTTTAGCGGCCGCTTCATTGTAAGACGGTCGGTAGTCGGCGTGGAACCCGTGTTCGGTGCTAGGATAAACATGGATCATACTTTGGGTATTGCCCGCGGCACTTAACGCTGCGCGCATGGCTTCTACGGTTGGTAACGGAATGCCGCTATCATTTTGCGCGTACAAACCAAGCACAGGGCTTTTCAACTCACTGGCGATATCGGGGGGTTGTTTACGAATTTCGACTGAACCAGCGCGGGAAGCCAACCTGCCGTACCACGCCACGCCTGCCTTAATGCGGTTGGTCAGTGCGCTGGCCATCCAAACAACAGTGCCGCCCCAACAAAAACCGGTGATAGCAATGCGGTTTTTGGCAACAAAGCGCTGCTTATCCAACCATGCGACTGTTGCGGTCACGTCGCCCATTACTTGGGTGTTGTTGGCGGCGGCTACGATTGGCATGATAGCAGCAAAATCAGTCAGGGGTGCAGGATCGCCGACGCGCACAAAAAATGCCGGAGCAATCGCAACGTAGCCAAGACGCGCTAACCGCCGACACATATCGCGGACATATTCGTGCAAGCCGAAAATTTCGCTCACCACAATCACCACAGGTTTGCGGCCACGCCCTGAGGGCCGTGCAACAAAAGCGGGCAAATCAAAGCCGCTGGAAGGATACGACACCATGCCAGTAATGAGGCCATCACTTGGCGTTGTTATGGCCTCACTGTGGACTGGCGTTACCGCAGCCGCATAACCGACGAACATTGCCATGGCTCCCAATCCTCGACGTGATGGCACGGCGCGCGATACAGGGCCATCGGGTCGGGTAAGATTCATAGTGTGCTCCTGAGTATTCAAGGCTTTACCATTGCGCAGGGCGGCCTCACACACAACAGCCAATGTCAAAAACCGACAGTGTTTTTGTTGGTGTAACCCAATCGTTCTATTTTGACCTGCCGACCACCCTTTCACACAGGGCTGGCCTCCGCTAAACCAGTCGCGCGCAATGAGGACGATTTATGTTTGGGTGGGGGAAGAAAAAAGGAGCCGAGGCTGTTTTGACCGATAGCCAAGCTGGCGACAGCGCGCCTGCGGCACTTGTTCACTCCAGACGACCCGCTGCTGTTTACGTTGCTGTTGCCAGCGACTTAGCGTTGCTTGAAACCGATGTTGCGCCACGTGTCACCCGTGCGGGAGAAAATATAACCGGCGTTGCGGCGATTGAAGTCGTGGTCGATGGTGCCGCTGTCGCCATCACCATGTTGATTGAGCCTGAAAGCGATGCCGAATTGGTGTTCTTATCCGCGCGCGCTGGTGGCCTTAAACTGGCTGGTGCACTGGAAGGCCTTGCGCAATTGTTTGTCGTGCGCAGCGGTCCGTTGGGTAAAGCACTCGAAACTTACCGCATTGATCCTCCTCCACCAGAGCAAGCGCCAGCGCCAGCTGATGTCATC
>JAYSRI010000246.1:0-3988 GCA_043721175.1 Alphaproteobacteria bacterium | reverse complement strand
TGTTTGGTGGGGCCTGTATTGACGTTCACAAGACGCCAATTACCGACGACGTGGTAGAAGCTGCGAAAGTATCAAGCGCTGTTTTGATGGGCGCCGTTGGCGGGCCAAAGTGGGCAGATGCGCCGCGTGACTTGAGGCCAGAAATGGGCTTGTTGCGATTGCGCAAGGAAATGGACGTGTTCGCCAATTTGCGCCCGGCCATTTGTTTTCCTGCCCTTGCCGATGCTTCTGGTCTCAAAAGGGAATTGGTTGAGGGGTTGGACATTTTGTTCATTCGGGAACTAACAGGCGGGGTCTATTTCGGCACACCGCGCGGCATTGAAACACTGCCTGACGGATCCAAGCGCGGCTTTGACAATCAGGTTTACACAAGTGCCGAGATCATCCGTGTTGCCCGCGTCGCGTTTGAACTAGCCAGAAAGCGCTCAAACAAAGTCACAAGCCTTGAAAAATCTAATGTGATGGAGTCCGGGCTGCTCTGGCGTCAGGAAGTCACAGCTCTTCATGCCCGTGACTATAGCGATGTGACGCTTGAACACATGTATGCTGACAATGCAGCGATGCAATTGGTGCGTGCGCCGCGTCAGTTTGACGTGTTGTTGACGGACAATTTGTTTGGTGATGTTTTGTCGGACCTCGCCGCCGCCTGCACAGGCTCTATCGGTTTGTTGCCATCTGCGGCGTTAGGCAAGCCCGGTGCTGCAGGTTTATATGAGCCAATTCATGGATCAGCACCCGATATCGCGGGGCGCGGAATAGCTAATCCCCTAGCCGCGATCTTATCTTTCGAGATGGCGTTGCGGTGGTCACTGGGTCGCAATGATCTGGCTGATATCGTGTTAGCGGCGGTGACCGCTGCTCTGAACTCTGGCGCACGCACGCCCGATCTTGGCGGTGTCATGGCGACTGCCGAGATGGGTGATGCTGTTTTAGAAGCGCTTTAGAGGCGAGCCCTATACTCGCCCCCGTTTAAGCCTCCTGAGCTAAGCCGCCCGCACGCGCGCGAGAAACTCCAGCGTTTCATGATCTAGTTTTGACGCTTGCTGCGACAATTCTCGACTTGCCATTAGCACTTGGCTAGCCGCAGCACCTGTTTCGCTTGCCGTTTCCGTTACCAGCGACACATCGGACGCCACTGACTGGGACGAAACAGCGACTTGGCTGATGGCTTCGGCAATCGCATTTGTGACGCTAGCCTGCGTGTTGACGGACTGACCAATCGTCATGGCGTTTGAGTTTATGCGCTGAATCACAGCCTCAATCCGTGACATAGCTTTGACCGCACCTTCCACGGCCCCACGTATGGAGCCAATTTGGGCGGCAATATCTTCGGTGGCGTTGCCCGTTTGACTGGCAAGATTTTTAACTTCTTGGGCGACAATCGCAAAGCCTTTTCCAGCCTCACCGGCACGTGCCGCTTCAATGGTAGCATTGAGGGCCAACAGATTTGTTTGGTCAGCAATACCTTTGATGAGCTCAACCACTTCGCCAATGCGCTTGGCTGAAGTTGCCAGTTCGCCAACAGCGGTTTGAGCCTCAAGGCTGAGTTTGACAGCTTCGTCAGCTACGTCGCTGGATTGGGCCACATTGCTTTGAATGGTTGATATCGAGCCTGTTAGGCTTTCAGCTGAACTTGCTGCAGTCGATGCACTGACGGTAGATTCCTCGGCAGCAGCGGCGACTGACATGGCCATTTGGTTGGTGCGCTCGGCCGCTGACGTCATTTCCATGGCTGTGGCTTCTAACTCAGCGGCGGCAGCTGCGACGGCGCGCAACATATCGCCCGCGACACGCTCGTAACTTTCAGTTGCTGCAGAAATGGTTCGCGCACGTTGGCTCTGGGCGAGGACATCCTGCTTGGCCGCATTTTCGAGGTTGATCCGCTCCATTGCATTATCGCGAAACACACTGACGGCATTCGCCATCTCACCAAGTTCATCTTCACGATCAGTTCCAGGTATTTCTTCATCAGTGTCGCCCGCCGCCAAAGTCCGCATGGCATTAGTGAGAGCAGCAATTGGCCTTGTGAGCGTTTTTGAAAACCAAATACCGACAAATCCTGCAATCGCCGAGACTGCGAGGATGAGAGCAACAACGCGCACCAACAGCTCACCCTGTGCTTTGGTGACTTCTTTTCGGGTGATATCGGAGATGACTGCGAATTTGATGCCCATAACTTCAATGGCCGTGTACGCGACCGACGACGCCAGTCCCGCTGCATTTCTAGCACGGACCACACCTTTTTTGCCGGCCTGCGCAGCAACGAGCTGGCTACCTTCAATTTTTCTTTTGAGGATGGTTGGTTCTTTATCAAACCGCGAGTTATTGCGCGCTAGGCCATCTGTGCCAACCAACGTATTTTCGCCAGTTTCACCATTTGATGGCGAAGGAGCCATTGTTTTATCGATTTTGTTGATCGACAACTGAATTGCAAATACCCCTTTGATGCGGCCATCAGGGCCCTTAATGGGAATAGCGACAAATCCAGCAGGTACATCGGCGGACGGCGCATATGGCTTGAAGTCGGCCAATCTTGGGGTCGCGCTGGCTGAACCGGCCAGAACTTCACGGACAAGCACACCCAAATTGGTTTCTTGCCAGCGGCCATTGACCAATTGGGTCGCGAAATCACGTTCTTTGAATACCGTATAAACGTTGCGGCCCGAAGCGTCGAATAAGAAGATATCATAATAGTCATTCATCTTCAAAATTGAACGAAACCATGGGTGAAGTTGAGCGTGCAGAGTATCGTAGTCTGATCCCGATTGGGCGGCGTCTAACTTTTCCTTCGATCCCGCAGCATTTGGGTTTTGATCAATATATAGCCGCTGTAAGTCGGCTTCGGCGGTGGGCCCAAGCGCGTTGTATGCCGCTGAAAAACGATCCAAGGCGTTTGACACTTCGCCGCTTTGCCCCAGTTCAGTGACCTGTTTCTCAATTTCTGTAAAGAACGACTTGGCTGCGTCAGCACGCGATTCGGCAACCGCTAACAAGAGCGTCTCGGACGCGCGATCGGCCGAGTATGACGCTTGAAAATAAGCCGCAGCGCCAGTGGCAATGGCAGCGAAAGCTGCCAGTCCGGCGATAACTGCTGGTAATTTTTTAGCGATTTTTGCTTTGTCGAAACTCATCAAGACACCAACCCTCACTTAGCGTCCGTCATCACTCAAACATGAAGTTTGTGACGCATACGGAACACGGCAACATTGGCTTATGCCCGTGATGGTTACGATTAAGTTTAAGAGTTTGCACGATTTTTGCGAAAGTCATTAAAACTCCGTCGCGCTAGCTGGTTTTCCGAATCACGGCGGCAATGGCTTTCCAAGCCTCTGGTTCATTCAGCATTGGCGCATGACCGACGTTGGGCACTTCTGCCGTGATCAAATCAGGCTTTGCTAATTTCATACGCGCTACAATGTCCGGCGACAACAAATCAGACAAGGCACCGCGGATAACCGCCGTTGGGATATCTTTGAAGGCGGCGAACTGGTCCCACATTGTCGGCAAAGGGGCATCGGGATCAGATGTTGCACTTTGCGCGATGGCAGGATCATAGTCGAAAATAATACCTTCAGCGGTTTCGATGCAATTACGCTTGGCAAAATCTACCCAGAAAGCGTGATCGCGGCCGGGAAATGTCGAAGTCCCAACGGCACTCAGCATGATTGCTGCCTCGTCCCAGCTCTTCATCTTTGGCGTCCCGCCAACATAGCCACGAATCCTGCGTATGCCTGTGGGATTAAGTTCTGGCCCAATATCGTTGAGAACGGCACCCGCGATCATATGTGGCGCAAAAGAAGCTAAAATCATCGTCATCAGCCCCCCCATACTGGTGCCGATAAACACAGCACGCGGGATCATCAGATGAGCCAAAATGCCCATCAAGTCTTGTACGTAAATCAACGGGTTATAATTGCCGGGATTGGGATCACGGCCCGAGCGTCCACGACCGCGCACGTCCAGCGCAATGACACGTCGGCCCATCGAT
>JAYSRI010000245.1:0-1610 GCA_043721175.1 Alphaproteobacteria bacterium | reverse complement strand
CTGTTAGAGACATGCCCGCTTCGTTGGCAATTGTTGCGGCACCTTTGACCTCAAAAATGCGCAGGTCTTTTTCTTGCGGGTAGAAATATCCGAGCACGCCAATGTCCAGTTGAACTGGACCTAGTTTCGGCTTGAAGCCCGCATAGGCGTCAATTTCGAGATTTGCTTTTGAACCAAAATCTGCATTTGACGCCCAAGTGCCAATGTAAAAATCACCGTAGGAAACGTCCGCGCCGCCAAAAATTTGGGTTTCATCGCTGACGTTTTGGTTCACACCGCGAAATTGATAGCTGGACGCTGCACCAAAATTAACGGTGGTTGTGGCTTCTTGAGCTGCTGCGATGGTTGGCGCGCCACAAACCAGTGCAGTCGCGAGGAGAATTGTTTGTAGTTTCATGTCTGTCCCCTTTGGGCTCTTGCGAAGTGCAAATACCCAGTTTGGTAATGCTTCATCTGTGACGTGATTGCGCGGCTGCGGCAATGACATCTGGGCAACACTCGCCCAACTATTACAAGATGCACCACTCGCGTGCTACGTGCATCCCGCTTGCCTGCTTCTTAGGCAAAATAAACGAATAGCAGCCTAATTTGTACACAGATATTTTATCGAGCGACCAAAGGCGCAAATCCAAGGTGATGCCCTGCGTCAACAAGAAGCGTTTCGCCAGTAATGTGGCGCGACGCCGACGAGCAGAAAAACACCACGCTCTCAGCAATATCGTTTGGGCCAGACGCGACCTGAAGTGGAACTTGCTGAACAATATTGGCGCGGATTTTAGCGGTGGTTTCATCGCCAAAGGCGTCGGTAAACCAGCGGGTGTCAATAAAGCCTGGGCAGATGGCGTTGACACGGATTGCAGGTGCCAGCGCACGGGCCAACGATAGCGTCATCGTATTGAGTGCGCCTTTGGTAGCGGCATAGGCGACCGAAGATCCTATGCCGGTGACGCCGGCAATGGAGGAGATCATGACGACGCTGCTGGCTTTTGATGTCTGTGTGTAGGCGGATTGCATGAGTTCGCGGGCCGCGCGGATCATCAAGAACGGGCCGATGGTGTTTACTGCATAGAGCCGGTGGAAATCGTCAGGTGTCAGACCGTCCATGTCTGCGTGCTTGTGAACGTGCTTGGTAATGCCAGCATTATTGACTAAGATGTCGATGCGACCCCAATCCTTCGCCGCGCCAGCGATTGTGATGCAGGCGGCATCATCGGATACATCCCCTTGTTCGATGCGCACTTCAGGGCTTCCGGCTTGCGCGCAAGCATGAGCCGTTTCTTCGCATTCCGTCCGGCTTTTGGTGTAGTTGAGAATGATCCGTGCACCACCCTCAGCCAGCTTGATAGCCGTAGACGCACCAAGCCCCGTTGCAGAGCCTGTAACGATGGCTACTTTGTCGGTAAAATCAGGCATGGCATGGTCCTTGAGCAACTTGATGATGTATCACCCTAATGCCCGCATAACGCCACGACTAGTCTCAATTTCCGCTGACGTTTAAGGCGTCAGCGGATTGGCGAAGTGAACCTACAAGCCCAACGCTTCTTTCACGGCAGGGTAAGTGATCTCCCCCGCCCGAACATTGAGGCCGAGCGCCAAACCCGGATCATCGG
>JAYSRI010000244.1:0-4000 GCA_043721175.1 Alphaproteobacteria bacterium | reverse complement strand
CCACTAAAATGACTGAACCGCAAGGGGATTTGCAAGCCAAAAATCGTGTCCAACTGTCACAATAGGAAGGTCACTTGTACCCCAGTCGTGCGCCGCTTGAACAACCATATTGACGCCGGCAAGCGCCCTGGCCATCGCTTCTTCTGGGGCTAATGCTTGCAACAAATGCCCCAGAAATAGCGCTGCCGTCAAATCACCCGTTCCCTTCGGCGCTGCTGGCACGCTTTCATGCAGGCACAGATGCGCCCGCTGGCTATCGACAAACATGGCACCAATTGTCTCCCCTGCAATGACGGAAGTTACAAGAACTTGTGGTCCCAATTGACGTGCGGCATGCACAACCTGATCTTGCATGAGAAGGTCTGTACCTGTCATGGCTGCCAATTCCCACAAATTCGGCGTTAAAAAATCCGCACGCGGAACCAGATGCTCAATAATAGCGCTGGCAATATCATCGCTGACATATTGCCCGTTTGGATTATCACCAATGACGGGATCAATCATCGCGATGGCGCGCGGATTGACGGCCTTGATCGCGTCAATGACGCGAGCAGCGCTAACAACTTGGCGGACGTCTGCAAAATAGTTTGTGCTAATCGCATCAATGTTCGCAAAAATCCCGTTGGCAGCAATGCCTTCCAGCATACCCTCAAATATCTCTGGCGACACCGCACCACCGCCGGGAGCGCCCCATCCGGGATGTCTGCCCAAAAGCACGGTGGGCACATGAATCGGTTCAATCTGAAATGGCGACAGCGCCAAAGCAAGTGAAACCAAGGTTCCCCCAACACGCGAACTGGCAACATGGGAACCAATGATTAGCACAAGTGACATCATCCCCCTTACCGACATTGGCCACTTGTGGCTAGATCGCCGTGCTCGATTAATAAAACACATCATGTCGATCCAGCATGTTAAGATAGAGCCTACGTGGCCCAAGAAAATCTGTTTCGGATTTTGCGCCTAATACTCTAGTAGGGGCATACAATTTGTGGAGGAAATACCTATGCTACATCAAACCGTTCGCCCCAGACGCAGCGTTTTGTATATGCCTGGCGCTAACGCAAAAGCGCTGGAGAAAGCCAAAACGCTCGCAGCTGATGCGGTGATCCTTGACCTCGAAGACGCCGTTGCACCCGATGCAAAAGCTGAGGCAAGGGCAGCTGTGGGCGCCTCTGTCGCGTCAAAAGGATATGGCAAGCGCGAGGTCATCATTCGGGTCAATGCATTATCCTCAATTTGGGGGCCCGAAGACTTGCAAATGGCAGCACAAGTCGGGCCGGATGCGGTTTTGTTCCCTAAAATTTCCAGCGCCGAGGACGTGCTAGCCGCCAGCGAGGCAATGGATGCACTGGCCATGCCCGCCGACGTCGGTCTGTGGGCGATGATCGAAACGCCCTTGGCGATTATGGACATCAAAGAGATTGCGGCATCGTCCCAGCACACAAGATTATGCGCTTTTGTTATGGGCACCAATGATTTGGCCAAGGAAACGCGGGCGCGACAGACGCATGACCGAGCGCCCTTCTGGTTCGCCTTATCTGCAACGGTTACAGCGGCACGGCTTTATGGCCTGTGCGTAATAGATGGTGTTTTTAATGATATCAGTGACCATGAAAGGTTTGGACAGGCTTGCGAACAAGGCGCTGCGTTTGGATTTGACGGCAAAACTCTCATCCACCCCAGTCAAATTCAGGCTTGCAACGAGATATTTGCGCCATCAAGCGACGAAGTGTCCCATGCTCGCGCTATTATCGCCGCCTTTGATGATCCTGCCAATGCGGGGAAAGGTGTCATAAAGGTCGACGGCAAAATGACCGAGATATTGCACCGTGAAATGGCGCTGCAAACTGTCGCGATTGCTGCGGCGATTGAGGCAATGGCTTAGAGCAAGGGCCCAATTGAGTGACCTATGATAGCTTCATGAATCCGGATCGAGACTCACCAAAGTTGTTTTGAGGTATTTGTTGTGTTGGATTGCGACCACGGCAAGCATTTAGCGTGCATTCCACTTTCGCAAAGCACCACCGTGTCACACAGGTTTTGATTTGGGCGTGTGGACGCAAAATGGTGCGCTGAAAGAAGGGGAACATGGGCTACGATGCGGTGAGCGTTTCTAATGATATCCGAAGTGAGAAGGAAACGGCGAATTATGATTGCTGGCGTGCAAGCAATATCACGTTTCTTATGAGCGATATTAGAAAATTGTGATGTAAGAATTTCTAGTTGGTGCTTCGACCACAGCCCCCCCCCTTCCCTTCCCTGCCCACCTGTGCTTAGAGACGCGCTCATTTGATTGCGGTCCGCCCGCATGAGCGATACTACATGCCTGAAACGGTGATATGATAGTAAAGCTGCGACGCGGAACCATCGTTCTTTCTGGGCCCTGCCAGAGACTGCGCCGCAATTTGCTTATTTCAGGGTTCCCGCAAGGGATCAAAACGGAAATGGACATTCATGCCGTTCTACGAACACGTTATTATTTCGCGGCCCGATATCAGCCCGCAGCAAGTTGAAGAACTTGTGGAAGGTATCACCACTTTGCTGAAAAGTCATGGTGGCAAGGTCTCCAAGGTTGAATATTGGGGTTTGCGCAATCTGGCTTACCGCATCAACAAAACCCGTAAGGGGCATTACTCCCTGCTCAATATTGATGCACCGGCACCTGCGGTACACGAGATGGAGCGTCTGCAACGCATCAACGAACACGTCATGCGCTATATGACGATTGCCGTTGAAGAGCTTGAAGATGGGCCTTCCCCTGTGCTGGCTCGCCGCGAACGCGACGAGAAAAAGCAACGCGCGCGCGCTGAAACCAACGGGATGGATTACTGATCATGACTAAGTTCACAATCTCCAATCTGCCATCACGTCGCCCGTTTGCACGTCGTCGCAAGGTTTGCCCGTTCTCAGGTCATCTGGCACCAAAGATCGACTTTAAGGACGTCAAGCTGCTTCAGCGTTATTTGTCCGAGAAAGGCAAAATCGTGCCAAGCCGTATCACTACTGTTAGCCAAAAGAAGCAACGCGAGCTGGCCCGTGCCATCAAGCGCGCCCGCGTCATGGCTCTCTTACCTTATCACGTCGTTTAAGGAGCGCTTGACATGGACATTATCCTACTCGAACGCATCGTCCGCCTTGGCGGCATTGGTGACGTGGTTTCCGTAAAGCCTGGTTATGCGCGCAACTTCTTGTTGCCACAAAAAAAGGCACTTCGCGCAACTGAATCAAACAAGAAATTGTTTGAACTTCAACGCGCCGTTCTCGAAAGCCGCAATGCGGACGCCAAGGCGGTTGCTGAAAAGTCAGCCGAGGGTCTAAACGGCCAGAACTTCTTGTTAATCCGCGCCGCTGGCGAAAGTGGTCAACTTTATGGTTCGGTTGCTGCACGTGACGTGGCTGAAGTTTGCGTCGAAGCAGGCTTCACAGTGACCCGTGCACAAGTCCAACTTGAAACACCACTCAAGAACATTGGCTTTCGCACGGTCAAAATTCGCCTTCACCCTGAAGTGGAAGTGGAAATCACAATCAACATCGCGCGCACCGAAGCTGAAGCTGTCCGTCAAGCGGCAGGTGAAGACATCATCGGCGCACAATTTGAAGAAGACCGGATTGCTCAAGCTGCCTTGGCTGCTGAGATCAAGGAATTCGCGGTTGAACTGGACGGCTACGAGCCTTGAGTTCCTGCTCAATATCATGAGAAAGACCCCGCTGTGCAATCAGCGGGGTTTTTTTATTAGTTACACGCAAATCTTATCTAAAGCCTAACCTTCAATTAATGAACGCTGTGCTAGTGGGTAGTCATGAGAGCACAATCACCACCACGGGTAGCAAATAGCGAGACCGGCTTGATGCAGGTTTACAAGCCGATGGTAAAAGCGTTCGCGACAATTCTGGGTATTTATTATGTCTTGATATCAGGCGCACATCTGGCGGTATTGCACGGGCAAACCGCTGTTATCATGAGCGTTCTTGCAGGTTTCACCGCCCTAATTTACCT
>JAYSRI010000243.1:0-10704 GCA_043721175.1 Alphaproteobacteria bacterium | reverse complement strand
CCATTGGGCGGTCCTATTTAGGTCAACTTACGCAAGCAACAACAACATGATTTTCATTCGGTCTTTGCTTTTCTGGTTGTGGTTCAACGGTTCCATTTTGTTGGTGGGAACATTGGGTGCGCCCTATGTTTTGTTGTCCAAAACGGGCGGCAGTGCTGTGATGGAAATTTGGGCGCGCGTGGCAGCATTTGGCGCGCGCTGGATCTGCGGCATCAAAACAGAGGTGCGCGGGCTGGAGAACCTGCCCGATGGCCCCGTCCTGATTGCGTCCAAACATCAGAGCGCTTTTGATACCGTGGCACCCATTCTTTTTACCAAGCGGCCTGTTTATGTGCTGAAGCAAGAATTGCTCGATGCGCCGATCTTTGGCTGGTATTGCAAGCGTGCGGGCTTGATTGCAATAGATCGCGACGGCCAAATGAGTGCGCTGCGCAAAATGATCGCGCAAGCCAAAGAACGCTTTGCCCAAGGCCGCCCTTTGATCATTTTTCCCGAAGGCACGCGCCAAGAAATAGGTGCCGCACCTGACTATAAAATCGGTGTAGCGGGAATATACACGATGCTGGGCGTGCCTTGCGTTCCTATGGCGCTTAACACCGGACTTGTTTGGCCAGCCAACGGATTTTTGCGCTATCCGGGAACAGCTGTATTTGAGTTCTTGCCGGTTGTTCCAGCGGGACTGAGACGGGCCGAATTTATGGCCATTCTGGAGGAACGCATCGAAACCGCTTCCAACGCGTTGCTGGTGCCCTGTGCAACTAGTGCCACGTTAACCAAAGATAATAGCTCAGATCCGTCGTGTACTGCGGCTTCTGCCGACGGCGGCGGTGCACCTCAAAGCGACCAATCCGACCATACCCACAAAGCCGGCTTTGATTGGGATGCCTATAATCAGGGCAACGCCAACTCTGACAGCGGTGGGTTTGGTGGTGGCGGAAGCAGTGGATCTTGGGCTGATGGCGGTGGCGGTGACGGTAGCGACGGTGGTGGCGACTGATGGCAAACGGGTCACTAAAACGCCTGATGGGCCTGATCATTCCATTTTTTTTGGCGGCATGTTTGCTGGTAGGATACTGGTTTTACTGGAGCCGTGCGGCCGCACTCATAGAAACACAAGTCCGAGCCGCTTTGCCCCAAAGTGCAGCAAGCAGCGTTAAAGTGGGGGGCTTCCCTTATCGCTTGACACTAGAAATCAAGGATGTGGCCTTGATCGCCAAAGACGGTTTTGGCTTTAGGGCCTCCTCAGTGGTCGCCACGGCAACACCTTTCAACCCGCTGCTATGGGTTTTAGAAGCTGCTCATGAACCCCAACTTGTGATGCAGGACGGGCGAACCCACCCCCTTCAAGCTACGGCACTCAAGGCCAGCATTCGAATGCACGCCAAGGGCCTTGAGCGCTTTTCTTTGACGTTTGAAGGGCTGGAGGTTCAAGGTGTTGGCGGCTGGCGACTTGGTCGTGGGTTGGCCCACCTCATGACTAACTTTAAGGATAACAGGACACTGGCGTTTGTTGGCGAAATTGATGGAATTCACTTGCCAAAACCCCTTGAAGGGCCGGGCGCTATTTTAGGTCAGACAATTGCGCGTGTTAGAGTAGCAGGTCCCGTTGACCAAGGGCAAACGCTGCTTCAATCGCGCGAAAAATGGCAGCAAATGGGCGGCAAGCTCACTATCTTGGCGGGCGAGATACAATGGGGGCCTGTTAGTTTGGCAAACGCAACAGGCACCTTAAGCCTATCGGACGATCAGAAATGGCAAGGCGTGCTGAACGGTCAAGGTGCACTAAAGCCCGAAGGAATGGCTATTGCAGGGCTATCAGCCCCTGTCGGTTTGAAAATGGTCGATGGGCGTCTGTCGATTGCTGGACTAACAGGTTTTGAGCTATCGGACGTGTTCCGATGAGCTTTGGCAGCATTCTCTTGCCAAATCAGAGGACAAAAGCCGTCAACGCTGCGCGCACTCGATTGACTTAGCTGCCTTGAAACTTTATGCACACGGTCCCTAACGCTCGCCGTACTGGCGGGCGATTTCGTTTGTTTGGCGAACGCTCTTTCGATCCTCGGATTTGTAAGTCGCCCTAAATTCAAGGATACAGCGCGATGTTCGCGGTGATCAAAACTGGTGGCAAGCAGTATAAAGTTGCAGCAGGCGATACGCTTGTGATCGAGAAATTAGAAGGCGAAGCCGGCAGCGCTGTGACTTTCAGCGACGTGCTGATGGTTGTTGGCGAAGCGGGCACTACCATTGGTGCGCCACGCGTCGTGGGTGCCAGTGTCAACGCGACCTTGCTTGAGACCCGCAAGGGCGACAAAGTAATGGTGATGAAAAAGACGCGCCGTAGCACATATCGCCGCCGCAATGGTCACCGTCAGTGGGGCAGTGTTGTCCGCATTACGGATATTGTTGCTGCAGCAAGCGCAGACGCAAAGCCAGCCAAAGCGGCAAAAGCTGCTAAGCTAGCTGCCGCAGAATAAGGAAGACTGACGTATGGCACATAAAAAAGCCGGTGGCTCAACCCGTAACGGTCGCGACTCACACTCCAAGCGATTGGGCGTGAAGAAGTATGGCAATGAAGCAGTCGTTGCTGGCAACATTCTTGTGCGCCAACGTGGCACCAAGTTTTTTGCGGGCACAAATGTCGGCTTAGGCCGCGACCATACTCTCTTTGCGACCGCCAATGGTATGGTCGTGTTTACGCGCAAGCGCGACGACAAATGTTTTGTCTCGGTGATGCCGATTATGGCGGAAGCTGCAGAATAAAGTGATCTGACCACATCGGATCACGTCCCTGAAAAGGGGTGATCCGGTCAAACAGACCAATTCCCACGCGGGGGGCCGGATCACCGGCTCCCCGTTTGCGTATGTTGCCCCCCAACAGCCAAACGGCCTTATCAAGAGAGCCATCTTCGCCCCACCCCGCGCGGGACACCTAATTTTCAGGAGTCTTCGACTATGCGCGACATCATCACATCCGACCGTCTCACTTTGCGCCGTATGAACGCTAGCGATGCCACGCGCCTTGTAACTTTATGCGGGGATATTCGTGTTGCACGCAATCTGTCGCGAATACCCCACCCTTACACGAACAAGGACGCGACAGATTGGCTAACACGCCAAGATCATATGTGGACAAATACGCGTGATCGGGTGTGGACGATAACGTTACCTGACGTCGGTCTTATTGGCACCATAGGTCTCCACCGCGAAAGCCGCATGCATATTGACGGGGTTGAAAGTTGGGAGCTGGGCTATTGGCTCGGCGTGCCATATTGGGGGCAAGGCTTTGCAACAGAGGCCGGACACGCTGTTCTTGGCGAACTTGATCGCGCACTTGGGCCCCAAGTGGTTACAGCTGGATATGCCTTAAAGAATCCTAATTCTGGCCACGTGCTGGGGAAGATTGGCTTCCAAAAGGTCAATGCCATTCGTGATCTTCATGTCCTTGCGACGGGACAAACGTCATCAACCCAAGTTATGCTGCGCCCTGCCCCAATCCAAACTCAAAATCCAGAAAGGAGCTCAACGCCATGACACCCATCTTGTTGACCCCCGTTTTGCTCACCAGCCGTCTATTGCTGCGCCCGTTTGAACACGAAGATGCGCCTGCCCTTGCTCGTCTATTTAATGATCCTGCGGTTGCCATGGGCGTGTGCAGTGCGCCTTTGCCCTTCACGTTGCTTCACGCTAGCGCACGGATATTGATGGTGCGGGCAAGAGAAGCCGCGGGCAAGGATTTTGTGTGGGGTGTGGAGGACATGGAAGGCCAATTGATCGGCACTTTAGGTCTAACCCAAACCAGCCCCGACAGCTTTCGCTTGGGCTACGCTTATGCGCGCTCGCAGTGGGGCAAAGGTGTTGCCACCGAGGCGATGACCAGTGTGATTGACTGGGCATCACGCCATCTTTCTGGCACAGACATATACGCCGAAGTGTTTGACGACAATCCGGCCAGCGCGCGCGTTCTAACCAAAGCGGGCTTTATCCACACAGGCCAAAGCGCACGGTTTTCTTTGGCACGTGACGGAAGTGACATTACTCAAACCTATGGCTGGAAAGTTGCAGCGTGACTGTCGCAGGGTTGAAGCGTGGATTGAATATCCGTGCTTCAACCCGGATCGACCAGAGTTGCAACAAAAGTTTACCGCAGATATTGCAGCAAATTCATGTCGCGCATCTGCCCAAATATTGATGCGCTTGCTTGGTATTGCGTTTGAGCCGCTGCTAATTTGGTGGCAACCTCTGCAAGGTCAACATTTTCCTGATCGCCGATTGTTTTGGCAAAAGTATCACGCTGTTCCTGATTGGAAAGGGCGGTGTTTTCAATTTGCTTGGCCGTAATGCCGGCATTGGCCTCTTGATCAAATAGATTAGATTGCAGACCAGCAATTGTGGGCATGAGTGACAAGACAAATGCGGCCTGAGTGCTATCCATACGGCCCGTCAAAGGCGTGTTGGTGTTTTCCCAAACCCGAATTTGTGCAATAAAGTCAATCAAGGGCCGGAAAATGTCTTCGGCTCCACCGCTGAGTTGGATGGCGCGATTGTCGTCAATCATCACGCTGCGATTTTCTCCGGTATCAACCCAGAAAGCATTGCCGCCACTCGCGCCCGCTGTTGCAATGTCATCAAGACTGGCCGTCACAAATGGATCGCCATAACCCCACGTGCCGCCAAAGACGGCCTGACCGCCATATTGGGCATTCGCGGCACTGCCTATCGTTGCAATCGCTTGTTCCATTGCCGTGCGCAAGCCAACAGCATTACCTGTTGCGACCGCGTTGCTGATCGCTTCACGCGCTTGTTTCACAGCATCGGTAGCATGGCCCAATGCAGCGGCTTCTACATCGGCACGCCCTTGTAAGGCCGATAAGGTTTCGGCGCGGCGATCTAGCCGCTCGGCATAGGATTTAGACGATAACAGCCGACCTGTTTGCTGGCCATAGCCTTTGAGGTCCACCGCGACTTTTTGGGTTGCAGCCTGAGCTTGGGCTTTGGCCATATTGGCTTGCCCAGCTCCAATGCCGGCTGAATTGCCGTAAAACTGATTGTAACTTGATATACGGGTCATGCGATTTCGTCCCTAGTCTTAGACGGCGTTGAGCAAGGCTTGATACATTTCGTCTGCGGCTCGTATCATGCGGGCGGCGGCGGAATAGGCTTGTTGGTAGCTGGTCAATTTGACCAATTCTTCATCCAGATTGACGCCTTCAACGTTTGAGCGCCGCGTTGTCGCTTCTGTGCTAAAAGCAATCGCCGAGGTTTGGTCGGTTTCAGCTTGTGCTGCACGTGTACCTACATCGCCACCCAAAGCTGAGGCATAGTCAGCCAAGCTCATCATACGACCTGTTGTGCCAGTGGGCCCGCTAAATTCAAGGCGCGCGCGCGATACGTCAAACAAGGCTTGCGCCCCACGGCTATCGGCCAGACCGACGCCGACCTGGCCAACCGATACGCCACTCAAATCAGGGCGCGCAAACGCCAGCTTGCGCGGATCGGCCCCAATATCTGGGTTGACACCAAGACTGGTGGCGCGGGTTTCGCGCGCCGTCGCCGACAGACCAAACATTTGCGCAAAACTGCGACTTGTATCACCACGAGGACCAGTATCCTTCATGACGTCAAGGCGAACATCCCCTTGACCCTGTGCAGGTGTCCATTTCATTTGGCCCTTCGCATCGAGAGAGAAGCCACCATAAAGGCCAATGCCTGTGCCGACATTATTGAGCGCGCTGATAACATCGCCAATTGTCCCCGCAGGAATAGCGACATCGCGGTCGACCAATATGTCGCCATTGGCGGCGCGAACTGCCAGCCGGACGCTGGACGTAGCAGGTAAACCGTGTGCGTCAGTAGCGCTGAGGCCCGTCGCAAAGCTGGGAGGCGTGCCAGCCCGCACCAAATCGTTTAAGCCAAAAAAGTGTGCAAACGACTTGGCACCACGGGCACTGGCGCCAGTGTTAGGTTCATCAAATACAAAACCATTGACGGGGGCAGTCGCTGGTACAGGGGCAGAAGCCGTTAGCTGCAACTTGCCATTAGCAAAGCTGGCTGTAGCCATCGTTCCCAAGGCTGAATTGAGCGCCGCTTGAAATGAGCCAATCGTTGGGGCAGGTGCGCCGCCTAATGTCGTGCTGGCACCGCCATCAACACTCAAACTGCCCGCGTCAAAATCAACGTCGATTTTACGCTTGAGCACGCCATTGGCGTCAATGATCGCAACGGTGGTTTTGCCTGTAAAATTCAGTAAGTCACTGGCCACCAGACCTGTATCAATCCCGTTGGTGCGTGATAATGGCGGCAACGTTGCGTTTTGATTGTGGGCGGCATTAAGTGCATCGGTTAGACCACCGGCCAATTCGCCAACCCCAAGAGCGATTTCACTTAAGTCTTTATCGCGCACATCTAGCAATCCGCGCAAGGAACCCGTTTGCAAATTAGGCTCAAACGTCCGCACTTGGGGATCTGAACCATATTGGATTTTGATCCGGTCAAACGTGCTGGAGCCTGCAGGCGAGGTCGAGAATGTCAAAGAGGCATGGTCATAGCCAGCCAATACAACGCCGTCGCTGGTGCGTACTTCACTGGTGCCATCGCTGCGCTCGCTGGTCCTGATGTCCATAAATGTCGCCAGCTCGTCAATCAGTGTCGATTGACGTTGTTTCGCCCCGGCCAGATCGTCTGTGATCCCTGCGCGTTGGATTTCACTATTGGTTTTGGCAATCTCGACCAACACGGTGTTGATCCGCGACACTTGAGTGCCGATGCGTTGATCCGCATCAAAACGGGCCGCTTGAACGTCTTGTCCGAGGCTTGAAACACGTGATAATAATGCCTGCATATCTGATAAAGCAGCCCGGCGAGTTGTCAGCGAGCCGGGGTTCAGGACACCAGCTTCAAAGCTACCCAGCGTGCGATCAAGCTGGCTGAACAGCGAGCTTGTGCTGGTCGGATCACCAAAGGCGCCTTGCAAACTGTCTAGATACTTAAACCGCTCGCCTGATCCCGCCGCACTGCTAGACGCCGCCAAAGATGCTGCCTGCAAGAAACGATCCGCTGCCCGCCTCACCGTACCAACTTCGACACCGCCGACGCTGTTGCCAGAGACATTGGCTTGTTGATTGTGCTCTAACCGGACGTAACCCGGCGTATTGACGTTTGAGACATTGTTCGTAACGGTGCGAATGCCACGCTGGCTCGCGTACAAACCGCTTGATGCGATGTTCATGATCGAATTCAGCGTCATTCTTTCGCCCGTCCTTCGTGCACCAAACTGCCAGTCACTGGGCGAAAAATGCCCAGCTAGTGACCAATATTTTCCCTGCGCAATGACACCAACTTCATGTCCCTGTATGTAAAACTGAAGAAATCATCATTTTTTCAGTTACTTGCGGAGGACGTCGCTGAGTTGGATCAACCGCGTGCAGTAAATCCACAAACCATTAAGCAAGCCCTACGCCACCCGATAACAATTGGCTCAAATCGCGTGCCATTCCTTTTGGTCCGCCTTTGTGGTCCGCGCACCAAGATATCTGCGGGCAACTGGGCAAACTATGCCTGTCGAGAGGGTAAATCGCGTGCATTTAGGACTCATGAACAAAGGTTTAATCTCGTATATTCAATAAGTTATAGAGATTTTTAGTTGGCACGACACTTGCGTCCCTAAACCCAAACGCTGCGAACTTGATACGACAGCATAGATCACGGGTATGGGATAAATGGAAATTTCGAGTGCCATGAGCAAAGTGCGGGAAGACATTTCGACAGAGGCGCGGGTGAGCAAACGCGACCGTAGCGCAGGCAAGCAAACCAATGGTGAGCAAATCGACGGGTTTAGTGCGATCCTTGCACAAGCCGGAGCACAAGCCGGGGCCAATGTTGTCGTACCAACTCCACCAACCAGTATTCAATTCAGCGACGCGCCATCGGAAACCTCACCGGACAGCGTACCTGAAAGCGTCCGGCAAGCTAGCACGCCAATTATCGGACAAGCAGACGAGCCAGACGGCAAAGCCAGCGCCCAAGGCGAGATTGCGCAAGGTTCAGGAGCCGCAGCTACAAGTGTCACCCCGGGTACGACCTCAATTGGGAGCGACGCGGCGTTGGTCGAGCAATCGGTAGATACAATGGCGTCAACGACAATCTTGAAACAGGCCACACCACACATTGCGCCAGCACAAGAGAGCGCCAGCGCCCAAGACCCTGCCAACCTTTTGGCCCAATTGGCACAACTTGGCCTCTCTGAAACAGCCGCTGATCAAGCACTCACGGCAGCGCCAGCAGCGGGAACGTCCAATTCACCAGCTTCAGCTATAGCTTCGCCATCCTTGCCAACCCCAGCCACGCCAGCCCCAGCCACGCCAGCCCCAGCCACGCCAGCCCCAGCAACGAAGGCCAGACAAAGCGCAAACGCGTCTTCTGATGGTCAAGCCAATCTGGCAAATACATCGACCAATTGGGACGACAGCCAAACTCAAACTGTTACGCGGGAAGATCCGGCCCAAGTAAACCAAACAGCCAATGATAATGCTGCGACACAAGGTTCAGTCAAAACCATATCTGCCCAAATCATGGACGTCCAAATTCCGATACCAAACGCACCAAGTGTGAGCTCAAGCAATGATGGGTCATCGTTGACCCCTCAAGCGCAACTAGGCGATGCGGCTTTGCCAACTCCCGAAGCAGCACGCCTTCCCCAGTTGACGCCTCAAATCATTCCAATGTTAGCGGCCACGATGATGCGCCGCTTTGAAAGCGGGGCGCGCCAATTCACGATGCGGCTAGACCCGCCCGAGCTAGGACAAGTTGAAGTTAAGCTCACTGTTGGAGTCGATAAGAAAGTACGCGCTGTTGTTTCTGCGGACCGTCCCGAAGCCTTGGCCGATTTGGTGCGTTCGGCACGCGAATTGACGCGAGCCTTGTTTGACGCGGGCCTTGAGCTGGAAGAACGCGGCTTAACTTTCACATTAAATGACGCCGCTGGGAACGACACCGCTGGCAGTCGCCAACACGGACAACGCGAGCAACAGCGCGCCGGGCAATCCACAGAAACTCAACTGGGGCGGGCGAGTGACCTTGAAACCGCTCACCTCACTCACGGCAATGACGCTGACACGTCCAACGATCCCTTCCAACGCTGGCAGCGTGCCCGCATTGCTTTGACCGCTTAGTTGCGTCTTTAGAAAAGAGAAACATCATGCCCACTATCGCATCAACCAGTGCCGCAAATTCTGCCACAACACCAAAGCCCGCCACAACTGGCCGCGCGAGCCTTGCCAATAATTTCGAGACATTCTTGACACTATTGACGGCGCAACTAAAAAATCAAGACCCGCTATCGCCCCTTGATAGCAAGGACTTCACCAATCAATTGGTTCAATTCTCAGGCGTTGAGCAGCAATTGAAGACCAACGATCTATTGGCCTCGCTAACTGAAAACACCAAACTCAGTGCGGGCGCAACGGCGGTAGCCTATTTAGGTAAAGAGGCAACGGCAAACTCTCCTTTAGCCACTATTTCCGCTGGCGGAACTGCCAATTGGAATTACGAGCTTCCCCGCGACGCCAGCAGCGTATCGCTTCGGGTGCTTGATGCCTCGGGTCGCGTCATTGCCGTTAAGGATGGCGAAGTAACACGCGGCTCAAAGACATTTAATTGGGACGGCAAAGATCAATCGGGTCGCGCTGTGGCTGCCGGCACTTATCGACTTGAAGCAGTTGCCAGCGCCGCGGATGGTCAATCAATCACAACGGCCGTTTCGCGCAGTGGCCTGATTACTGGTGTTGATTTGTCGGGTGCCACGCCTTCGGTTACACTGGGTGGCGCGTCGGTTCCACTTTCGTCCATCGTCAAAATTGGCGTTCCGGCGCAGTCTTGAATAGAGACCGTCAAGCAAGGGTCAGCCGGAGGCAAAAGGGGCAAAAAACGAGCGAAATATGAAGTTAAAATTAAGACTGGTTACGACTTCATTTCTGAAAAAAAGAATCAGTTTCAACAGCTTATTCATCAAGAAATCAACGAATAATCAATCATCATGTACTAATCTTAGTCTCATGGTGATTGGGCAGAAAGCTCCTTAGAAAAATAAAAACTAGGAGCGTAAATGTCTATCAATAGTGCAATGCTTGCGGGCGTATCCGGACTTGTGGCTAATTCCTCAGCGATGGCCGCAATTTCCAGCAATATCGCCAACGTCAATACGACCGGCTTTAAGCGGACGCGGACGGACTTCACGAGATTGGTTAATGCTCAAGGCATGACGACAACTTACAATGCAGGTGGCGTTACAGCGTCAGACCGCCAGCTGATCCGCAACCAAGGCGAGATCAATGCCAGCGGTGTCACCACAGACATGGCGCTGCAAGGTCAGGGATTTTTCGTTGTCAAGACAAGTAAAAATGACATCCTCAACCCGGACCGCGTAAACTTTACCCGGGTCGGTTCGTTTGCTGCCAATGAAGTTGGCGATATGGTCAACCAATCCGGCCATTATCTGCAAGGCTGGAAAGTTGCCAGTGACGGCAGCGTGAAAGCCAGCTCGGGCGATTTGAGTTTGCTGGAAACGGTCAATCTCAATGCGATTTCAGGCACAGCGGCGGCGTCGACTACCGCCGGTATCAACGGCAATTTGCGCGCGAGCCAAAGTGTGAGTGCTGGTGCTGCAACATATGCTGCGGCAACGTCACTGAACAATATGGCCTCAGGTGC
>JAYSRI010000242.1:0-4012 GCA_043721175.1 Alphaproteobacteria bacterium | reverse complement strand
TGTTGAAAGAATGGCTTGATGCCAATCTGCCACGAATTGTTGAAGATAAAGTAGAAACCGAAGTCGCTCGTATCGCGCGTCGTTCCTTCTAGCTTATGGCTCTGCTGCATCGCGCAGCAAAACGACTTTAAGAAAGCGGCGTTGGCGTGGTATGCCAGCGCCGCTTTTGCATTTACGCGCCAACCATAATGAGACCCCATGTTAGATAGCCATTTTGCCACCAAAGAAGCTGAAGCCCGCATTTATGCCAAGTGGGAGGCCAGTGGCGCGTTTAAGCCCAAGGATGATCCGGCGGCAGAAGCATTCTCGATCGTTATACCACCACCCAATGTCACGGGCTCACTTCACATCGGACATGCGCTCAATTGCACTTTGCAAGACATCTTGTGCCGGTTTGAGCGGTTGCGCGGCAAGTCAGTTCTGTGGCAACCGGGCCTCGATCATGCAGGCATCGCCACGCAAATGGTGGTTGAGCGCAAACTAGCCGAAAGTGGTGGTAATGAAACGCGCCGCAGCCTTGGCCGCGAAAAATTTCTGGAGCGTGTGTGGTCTTGGAAAGCTGAGAGCGGCGGCACCATTAATGGACAACTCAAGCGTCTTGGCGCGTCATGCGATTGGTCACGCGAGCGCTTTACGATGGACGAAGGCTTGTCTGACGCCGTGCGCAAGGTGTTTGTGCAACTTCATAAAGAGGGGCTGATTTATCGCGACAAGCGCCTCGTGAATTGGGACCCGCACTTTGAGACGGCGGTGTCAGACCTCGAAGTGATCAACGAAGAGCGCCAAGGCCACTTCTGGCACTTTAAGTATCCGCTGGAAAATGGCGAGACCTATCAGTTTCCCATCGCCTTTGACGAAGATGGCAAGCCCACCGAGTTTGAGACCCGCGATTATATCTCCATCGCCACCACCCGCCCTGAAACCATGCTAGGCGATGGCGCGGTTGCGGTGCATCCAAGTGATGCGCGCTATGCAGGCATTGTGGGCAAGCGTTGTTTGTTGCCGCTGGCGGATCGCTATATTCCCATCATTACCGACGATTATCCCGATCCAGAATTAGGTTCTGGTGCCGTGAAAATCACCGGCGCGCATGATTTCAACGACTATAAAGTCGCCAAACGCCATAATCTGCCTCTGTATATCCTGATGGATACCAAGGGCCGGATGGTCGACGAAGAGCATGTTCCTGAAAAATATCGCGGCCTTGATCGCTTTGAGGCACGTAAGCAGGTGGTGGCCGATATTGATGCGCTGGGCTTGATGCTGATGGTCGAGGACCGCGTGATCATGCAGCCATTGGGTGATCGATCTGGCGTCGTGATTGAGCCAATGCTGACCGATCAATGGTATGTGGACGCACCCAAACTGGCAGTAGGCGCGTTAGCTGCCGTTGAGAGCGGCGAGACCAAGTTTGTGCCCGAAAGCTGGAGCGCGACCTATTATCAATGGATGCGGAATATTGAGCCTTGGTGTGTGTCACGCCAGCTTTGGTGGGGGCATCGGATACCCGCTTGGCACGATGTGGACGGCAATATCTTTGTTGAGCTGACCGAGGCTGAAGCCAGAGCTTCGGCGCGCGCGCATCACGGCAAGGACGTGCCGCTGACCCAAGACGAAGACGTGCTTGATACATGGTTTTCGTCGGGCCTCTGGCCGTTCTCGACGCTCGGCTGGCCGAACGAAACGCCAGAGCTGGCGCGGTTTTATCCGACCAGCACATTGGTGACGATGTTTGACATCATTTTCTTCTGGGTGGCGCGCATGATGATGTTTGGCGTGCATTTCACGGGCAAAGCTCCATTCCAAACGGTGGTAATCCATAGCCGCGTGGTCGATGAGCACGGCAAGAAAATGTCCAAATCTAAGGGCAATATCATTGACCCCACGGTTTTGATCGACAGCTATGGCGCGGACGCCTTGCGCTTTACCCTCGCCATTGCCGCAGGACCGGGCCGTGATATCCGCATGAGCGACAAGCGCGTGGAGGGCTACCGCAACTTTGGCACCAAACTGTGGAACGCCGCCCGCTTTGCCCAGATGAATGAATGCACGTTATGGGAAGCGTTTGACCCAAATGCAGTCAAGCACACGCTTAACAAATGGATCATATCCGAGCTCACCAAGACCGCCCACGCCGTGGAAGCGGCCCTCGACGCCCACCGCTTTGATGAAGCCGCACAGGCAAGCTACAGTTTTGTGTGGGGCGTGTTCTGTGACCTCTATGTCGAACTGGTCAAGCCGCTGCTGAGTGGCGATGATGAGGATGCCAAAAACGAAACCCGCCAGACGTTTGCGTGGGCGCTCGATCAAATCCTCAAAGTGCTGCATCCCTTCATGCCGTTTGTGACCGAAGAATTGTGGGACAAAACAGCGGAGTTTGGACCCAAGCGCAAAACCATGCTCTGCGCCGCTGCTTGGCCTGTCCTTGATGTCGCTTTGATTGACGAAGAGGCGACCAAAGAAGTGGGCTGGGTGGTTGAGTTGATTACAGGTCTGCGTTCCTTGCGCGCTGAAACCAACGTGCCAGCAGGCGCCAAGGTGCCTGCGCTACTGATTGGTGCCACCAAAGAAACCGCCATCCGCCTAGAACGCTATCAAGCCGAAATCGACCGCCTCGCACGGTTGGACTATTCCATGGTAGCAGCTGAAGCGCCCGCTGGCAGCGTGTCCTTCGTGCTGGGCGAAGCCATCGTCGCGATCCCGCTAGAAGGCATCATGGACATTAATGCCGAAAAAGCGCGTCTTGCTAAAGAAATTACCCGCTGCACTAAGGAAATCGATACGGTCGAACGCAAATTGGGCAATCCGGGTTTTGTGGCGAAGGCCCCGCCTGAGGTGATTGAGGAACAACGCGAACGCGCGGCGGGGTATGTGGCAGAGCGCGGGCGATATGAGGCGGCGTTGGGGCGGTTGGGGTGAGGGGGTGAACGAGATTAAGGCGTCAAAAACTGCAAACGAAGCATATGCGTCAAGTGTCGGTGACGACAGCGCGTTTTCCAGTGCAAATATTGCTTTTGTCTGCCTTCATCTAGATTGCGGGGCTCTTTCAAATCACCATTGGAGCTTAGCAGACTCTTTAACTGTGTGGCTAGGAGGGCACGAAATTTCCAATCGGAAAATGAGCGAAAAGACGTCCGTGGTGGCTGCCCGCTGTGAGGCATGTCAGCGAGAAACCATTTTTGTCAACGGCATTGTAGCCTATCCAGGTCTAAGCGAAGCGCCAACGCCGCATCGCGACATGCCTCCCGAGATTCGAGATGATTACGTTGAGGCAGCTTCAATATTACGGTATTCACTGCGAGGCTCGGCAGCATTGTTACGATTGGCCGTGCAGAAGCTACTGCCATTGATTGGCGCGACCCAAAAGGACATCAACGCGCAGATTGGTGAGCTTGTTGCGAAGGGAACGCTAACTGCGGTGGTCCAAAAAGCACTGGACAGCGTGCGTGTTATTGGAAATGAAGCGGTACATCCGGGAACGATGGATTTATCCGATGATATTGCAACAGCCACGTCTCTATTCAAGTTGCTTAATCTTATCGTTGAAAAGTCCATAAGTGAGCCAAAAATGGTAGATGAGATTTTTGCAGGTCTGCCCGAAGCTAAACTTAAAGGCATCGAAGTCCGTGATTCAAAATTCGCGGGTTCTTGAGACAAACTCACCCAACACAATTATCCACACCCCTTGACAAAATTTCGTTTATAAACGAAAGTAATGCATGTTTGAAGTTCGGCAATTTATAGCCCGAGATGGGTTCAATCCTTACGTGGATTGGCTGGAGAAACTGCGTGATACCAAAGGCAAGATAAGCGTTGTTAGGCGAGTTAGTCGATTGGAAGGTGGCAATTTTGGCGACCACAAGTCAGTCGGTGGCGGCGTTTGGGAGCTGAAGATTGATGCTGGCCCGGGGTATCGCGTTTACTATGCGCAGGCTGGTAAAGTGCTGCTTTTGCTTTTGTGCTGCGGAGACAAGTCAACACAGCAGCGAGATATTCAAAATGCAAAAGCCGC